>JAAWCC010000140.1 GCA_022792975.1 Clostridia bacterium
AAGGGAATTGATGGTAGAACTTAAGTTACAAATAACACATTTAGAGTACTTCATACTCATGAAACCTTAGGTCCTGCACCAGAACCAAATCTTACAGTTCTTTGGTCTACAAGACTACCAAAAGGCTTTAAAGATTTCACTACTGGTCTTTCTATTAAAACTTCTTCTATTAAATATGAAAACGACGATTTAATGAGAAGATTCTGGGGAGATGACTATGGTATCGCTTGCTGTGTTTCTGCTATGCGTATTGGTAAACAAATGCAATTCTTTGGTGCTCGTGCAAACCTTGCTAAAACTCTTGTATATGCTATTAATGGCGGTAGAGACGAAAAATCTGGCAAACAAATTACGCCTAAATTCTTGCCTATTACTTCTGAATATTTAAATTACGATGAAGTTATGGAAAAATTTGATGTTATGATGGACTATGTAGCTAAAATATATATTAAGGCTTTAAATGCAATTCATTATATGCATGACAAGTATTCTTATGAAGCAATCGAGATGGCACTTCATGATAAAGATATTTTAAGAACTATGGCATGTGGAATTGCTGGTCTTTCTGTTGTTGCCGATTCACTTTCTGCTATTAAATATGCAAAAGTTAAGGTCCTTAGAGATGATACTGGTCTTGCTACTGATTATGAAATCGAAGGTGATTTCCCTAAATATGGTAATGATGATGATAGAGTTGACCAAATCGCAGTAGATATTATTAAAACCTTTATGGGCAAACTCCAAAAGCATTCAACTTATAAAAATTCTAAACATACTTTATCTGTTTTAACTATTACCTCTAATGTTGTTTATGGTAAAGCTACTGGTAATACTCCAGATGGAAGAAAAGCAGGAGAGCCCTTCGGACCTGGTGCAAATCCACTTCACGGAAGAGATACAAAGGGTGCACTTGCAGTTATGAATACTATTGCTAAACTTCCTTACGAGTTCTCAGAGGATGGTATTTCTTATACCTTCTCTATAACTCCTAAAGCTCTTGGTAAAGATGATACCTCTCGAGTTGATAACCTTGTCAACATGCTTGATGGCTTCTTTGCTCAAGAAGGACATCATATCAATGTAAATGTATTTGATAGAGAATTACTTCTTGATGCTATGGAGCATCCAGAAAATTATCCGCAGCTTACTATTAGAGTTTCTGGATATGCTGTTAACTTTGTTAAACTTACTCGTGAGCAACAACTTGATGTAATTAATAGAACTATTCATGAGAAAATTTAAGATTTAAATAGTAGAGTAATTGGATAGTAATGAAGTTTTAAATTTCATTACTATCCTATGTTTATTATTAAAATTCTAATTTTTCTCATTTTTTTATTATGGAGTAATTATTATGGAAGATGTTTTGAAGGTCCATTCTTTTGAAAGTTTTGGTACTGTTGATGGTCCTGGAATTAGATATGTTATTTTTTTGTCTGGGTGTCATTTGAAGTGTAAATATTGTCAAAATAGGGATACCTGGGATATCAGAAGTGGACATGAAATAGCTATTTCTGATATTGTGGATACTATTTTGAGATATAAAAATTATATTTTGCCAAATGGTGGTGTTACTGTTTCTGGAGGTGAGCCCTTGCTTCAAGCACAAGGTCTTATTTCATTTTTTAAGAAATTAAAAAATGATGGTATTCATACTGCTATTGATACTTCTCGGTATGTTTAAGTTAAATGATACTATAAAAGAGCTTATTTCGCTTACTGACCTATTTTTATTGGATATCAAGCATATTGTGCCTGAGAAATCTAAGGAGCTTGTACGGGGTTTCTAATGAGTTTGAATTGGATTTTGCAAGATACTTAAGCTCTATTGGTAAACCTATATGGATAAGACAAGTTCTTGTGCCTGGTTTTACTGATGGAGAAAATGATTTACTCAAATTAAAAGAATTTTTAGGTACCTTGAAAACTGTTCAAAAAATTGAAATTCTTCCATATCACGATTTAGGTAAATTTAAATGGGAAAACCTTAAACTTGAATATCCTCTTGATGGTGTTCGTTCTGCTACACGGAGAAGATGTAGATAGAGCCAAGAAAATTTTGGGAATTAGTTAATAAAAACCTGCATAAATTTTGTACTATTTGCTTTTTTTATGTAAATGTGTTATAATATGTTTAAGCTTCATGAAGGAAGCTAAAAAATTGAAAAGAGGTAACATTTATGAGTACTTCGACTTCCAAGCGCATTACCTTCGACAGCTTCAACACCAACAATGACGGGGCAACCTTCACAACCGTCGGCATGCAGATGTACGCTGACATGCCTGTCAAGTTCATCCGTGCCAATCCCCAGCAGCAGGACGCTGCTCTGTTTCGAGAAGCACTTTCTCGTGCGCACACGGCCAAGTACCGGATTTATGGCGAGGCCACAGCTTCAAAAGACCCTATTCGCGGTACTATACTCACCTCCGGCACCATTTCAGTTCGATTTGCTTTGAAGGGAACCACAAATTACAAAAAGTATCTCGAGCTCAATCCCAACTGCGGCAGCTTCAAGCTCTGCATGGAGTTCTGTCCAATCAAGGAGGAAGAGGAGTTGTTTGAGGCCTCGAGGCCGGTGAGCCTGTATATGCGGAATGTGATGAGATGTCAGATTACGTTTCCCTGCTCCATGGAAATCACCGGTTATGGCAATGATGAGCTGCTGATTTCCGACAGGTAAGAAGGGCAAGACTCATTTGGCGTATATTGCCAGCACCTCAAAGCAAAAAGTCCCCCGCCTGGTGTTTTACATCAGGCGGGGGCAAGCTTTTTGTTATTATTTATTAAATGCTTTCATTCCTGGATATATAGAAATTCCTCCTAGGTCATGTTCTATATTTAATAATCTATTGTATTTAGCTACTCTGTCGGTTCTACATGGTGCACCAGTTTTGATTTGTCCTGCATTTGTCGCTACTGCTACATCTGCAATTGTTGTATCCTCTGTTTCTCCACTTCTGTGTGATACAACTGCTGTATATCCGTGTTTATTTGCAAGTTCAATTGCATCTAACGTTTCTGTAAGTGTTCCAATTTGATTTAATTTGATTAAAATACTATTTGTTACTCCTAAGTCTAATCCTTTTTGTAATCTCTTTACATTTGTTACAAATAAATCGTCACCTACTAATTGGATTTTATCTCCCAATTTTTCTGTCATTTTCTTCCATCCATCCCAGTCCTCTTCTGCTAATCCATCTTCAATTGATGCAATTGGATATTTTGAAATTAAATCTGTGTAGAACTCTATCATTTCATCTGAAGTTTTTAATTCGTCAGTTTTCCAGAAATAATAGTATCCATCTTTTCCGATTTTCTTAGCCTCGTCAACCATTTCAGTAGCTGCTGGATCTAATGCAATTACAACCTCCTCTCCTGGCTTATATCCTGCTTTTTCAATTGCCTCTACTATAAGTTTTAATGCTTCTTCGTCACTAGAAAGATTTGGTGCAAATCCTCCCTCATCTCCAACTGCTGTCTCTAATCCTTTTTCTTTTAACACTTTCTTTAATGTATGATATATTTCAGCTGACATTCTCATACATTCTGCAAAAGATTTTGCTCCTACTGCCATTATCATAAATTCTTGTATATTTACAGTGTTATCTGCATGTTTTCCACCATTTAATATGTTCATCATTGGAACTGGCATTGTTTTTGCATTTGCTCCACCAATGTAGTTATATAACTCCATTCCAAGTGATGCAGCAGCAGCTTTAGCTACTGCAAGTGATACACCCAAGGTTGCATTTGCCCCAAGAACTCCTTTGTTCTCTGTTCCATCAAGCTCAATAAGCATATTGTCTATTCCTACTTGGTCATATACATTCATACCAATTAATGCTTCTGCAATTTTGGTATTAACATTCTCTACTGCTTTTTGAACCCCTTTTCCTAAGTATCTTGATTTGTCTCCATCTCTTAATTCAACTGCTTCAAATGCTCCTGTTGATGCGCCTGATGGAACCAATGCCACTCCTTTTGCACCATCAATTGTTTCTACTGTAACTTGCACAGTTGGATTACCTCTTGAGTCTAGCACTTCTAGTGCTTCTACTTCAACAATTTCTAAGTAATCTTTCATTTCCTCATACTTCCTTTCATTTATGTATTTATATTTAAAAGTTTAAAACTTTTATTTATTGTTTAATATTTGACTTTTAGGTACATGTGTATTAATAAATTCTAGCTCTTCTATTTTCTCTTCTGTAACAAACTCTAAACTATCTTCTAATGTTCTTAAATTTTTAAGTGATTTATTTATGCCTTTTATATATAATGGCAATTCAATTTTATAACTTGGAGGTCTTATCGCTTCTTCATATCTAGTTATTAACTCCCTTTGCTTTTTGTTAAAGCTTTCATAATTTTCGCCTAAATACTTATACCTCCAGATAATCCTTAATTCTTTTGCCTCAAACTCCCCGAGAAAATAAATCGTCATACTCATATATAACCCTAATACTCTGGCTTTCAATTATTATTGTTACATTGCTCCAAGGCTTTTCATTATTCTTTATGCAAGTTTCTCTAAGTGCTTTTATACTTTTATAAAGATTATCTGCCAATCCTAAATATTGCTTTTCATCAATCCCAAACTTCTCTGGAACCTCATAAACATTAATTGGTCTTTTTTTCAGAATACCTCGTGGAAAATAATAGAAAAACATTTCTCCTGTAATTTCTTCATTTGGTTGTTCTACGATTGATGCATATAGACATACCTTTTCCCAATTTTCAGGGAGCATAAAAAATATCTTTTTTTGTATTTCCTCATATGCTTTTTTTATTTCTTCCAGATATACCAAGGCTTCCTCCTAAAATTTTAAGAATTATCTCTCTATTAGGCTTTCCCCTGTCATCTCCTCTGGCTTTTCAAGTCCCATAATATCTAACATTGTTGGTGCAAGGTCTGCAAGTTTACCTTCCTTCAAAGCCACTCCTTCCATTCCTACTAATATTAGTGGAACTGGGTTTGTTGTATGTGCTGTGTGTGGTTCGCCTGTTTTATAGTCTATCATTTGTTCTGAATTTCCATGGTCTGCTGTAATTAATATAACTCCACCTTTTTCTCTAACTGTTTGGACAACTTTTCCTACACATTCGTCAATTGCTTCAATTGCCTTTACTGCCGATTCTAATATACCTGTATGTCCTACCATGTCTGGGTTTGCATAGTTTAAAATTATAGTATCATATTTATCTTGATTTATAGCTTCTAACAATTTTTCTGTTACCTCATATGCACTCATTTCTGGTTTTAAATCATATGTTGCAACCTTTGGAGATGGTACTAAAATTCTATCCTCTCCTTCAAAAACCTTTTCTTCTCCACCATTAAAGAAGAAGGTAACATGTGCATATTTCTCTGTTTCTGCTATTCTAAGCTGTTTTAATCCCTTTTTGCTAATATATTCTCCAAAAGTATTTTTTAGCCTTGTTGGTTTAAAGGCTACCTCTACATTTGGCATTGTTTCATCATATTGTGTAAAGCATACAAAATATAGATTTAAATCTTTGGTTTCAAATCCGTCAAATTCTTTATCTACTAGACTTCTTGTAATTTCTCTTGCTCTATCTGGTCTAAAGTTAAAGAATATTACCGAATCATTTTTTTCTATTTTCGCAATTGGAGTACCATCTGCATTTGTCATTACTATTGGTTCGATAAATTCGTCAAATACTTCCTGCTCATATGATTTTTCTACTGCAATAATTGGATCTGTATGCTTTTTTCCATCTCCGTTAACCATTGCATCATAGCAAAGCTTGATTCTTTCCCATCTTTTATCTCTATCCATCGCATAGTATCTTCCTGAAATGGTTGCAATTTTCCCTATTCCTTTTTCTGCCATCTTTTCTTTTAGCTTTGTTACATACATTTCTCCTGATGTAGGAGGTGTGTCTCTTCCATCCATAAAAGCATGTATATATACATCCTCAAAGCCTTTTCTCTTTCCTGCCTCTAATAAAGCATATAAATGTCTTATATGACTATGAACTCCTCCATCTGATAAAAGCCCTATAATATGCAGCTTTGAGTTATGCTTTTTACAATTTTCTATTGCAGAATTAAATTCTTTTATACTAAAGAAGTCCCCTTCTTCTATTGACTTTGTTATTCTTGTTAATTCTTGATAAACAATTCTACCGGGCTCCGATATTTGTATGTCCTACTTCTGAATTTCCCATTTGTCCTTCTGGAAGCCCTACCTTTAGTCCACTTGTATAAACTTTTGTTGTAGGGCATATTTCCATTAGTTTATCTATATTTGGTGTGTTTGCGACTTTTACCGCATTTCCTTTTTCTTCTGTATTAATTCCAAATCCATCTAATATCATTAGCATGGTCAGTTTATCTTTCATTTGCTTTTTTTCCTCTTTCCCTTTTATTCTTCATAGTTAACTATTTTTGCAAATTCGTCTGCTTTAAGGCTTGCGCCTCCAACTAAGCCACCGTCAATATCTGATTTTGTAAATAGTTCTTTGGCATTTCCTGCTTTTACACTTCCGCCATATTGGATTATAACACATTCTGCTGTGTCTTTTCCATATATTTTTGAAATTTCTTCCCTTATTTTTTGAATAGCATTATTTGCATCATCAGAGGTGGCTGTTTTCCCTGTTCCAATAGCCCATATTGGTTCATATGCTATTATTGTATTTTTTACTTGATTGTCTTTGAGTCCGCTCTAGTGCAAGTCTTGTTTGCTCCGTTATTACTTCTATTGCTTTTCCTGCTTCTCTTTGCTCTAAAGTTTCCCCAACACATACTATTGGCTTTAAATCATTTTCAAAGGCTGCTTTTATTTTTCTATTTACTACTTCATCTGTTTCTGCAAAATATTGTCTTCTTTCTGAATGTCCAATTATTACATACTCTACACCTATTGATTTAAGCATTTTTCCTGATACTTCACCTGTGTATGCACCACCTTCCTCAAAGTGCATATTTTGTGCTCCTATTTTTATATTTGTTTCTTGCACATTTAATAAAGCATAAAACAAATCTATATATGGTACACAAAGTATTACCTCGTTCTTTGTGTCTTTAACAAGTGGTGTAAGTGCTGTTATAAAATCTATTGCTTCATTTGGTAGCATATTCATTTTCCAATTTCCTGCTATTACTTTTCTTCTCATAAACAAATCTCCTCTTATTTATCTTGTAAGCATTCAATTCCCGGAAGGACTCTGCCTTCTAAATATTCAAGTGATGCGCCTCCACCTGTTGATATATGTGTTATTTTATCTGCAACTCCTGCTTTTTCTATTGCAGATGACGAATCTCCCCCTCCGATTATTGTAATTGCTGTACTATCTGATAAAACTTTTGCAATTTCATTTGTTCCGAACTGCAAATTTTTCAAATTCGAATACTCCAAGAGGTCCATTCCACATAATTGTTTTTGCATTTTTTAGAAC
>JAAWCC010000141.1 GCA_022792975.1 Clostridia bacterium
ACTCCTAATGTAAATCTCCTAACTTAAGGTAAAGGTTCTCCTAATGTAAATCTTCCCACTAAATTTTTATTGTATTGTGGGACTACATATTTATTATACTAAACTTTTATGCCTTTTGTCAATCTTTTTGGCTTACTTTCCTTCTAACATATTCATAAACCATTATGCCTGTTGCGACACCTGCATTTAAGCTTTCTGTTTTTCCTATCATTGGTATCTTTGTTTTTTCATCAGATACCTCTAAAATCTCTTTTGAAACCCCTTTTGACTCATTTCCAATAACAATTATTTTCTTGTCATAATCCATTTCATAAATATTTTTTGTTCCACTTAAACTTGTTGCAACTACTTTAAACTTATGCTTCTTCATATTTTTTAAAGTTTCAACCAAATTTTCCGCTTCTATTATTTTAACCCTAAAAATCGCTCCCATAGTTGAACGTACTACCTTTGGATTATATGCATCAACACTTGTCTTTGATAAAACAATTTGACTTAACCCCGCACTATCAACAGTTCTCAAAATTGTACCTAAATTCCCAGGGTCTTGTATTCCATCTAGTACTATAATAATATCCTCTGTATATTTTATTCCATCTTCTCCACTATCTTTCTCTATAATAGCAAGCATTCCCTGTGGATTTACAACATCTGTTAGTCCAGAAAAAATCTTGCTAGAAACATAAACACAATCATATTTTGCAATCTGGTATAAAATCCTTTGATCTGTACATCCGTCCTCTTCTAAACAATCCTCACACACAACAATCTGTTTAATTTTTGCATTTTCTTCAATTGCTTCTTTAATCATTTTCGTACCTTCAACAATATATGTGTTACTTAAATCTCTATATTTCTTTTCCTTAAGCTTTCTAATATTTTTAATTATCTCATTATCTTTACTCGTAATTATTTGCATATCAAATCTCCTTTAAAAAATCTTTAGTTTGTTTTAGTATTGACTTATTTGTATCTATTTTGTAGGTAATATATGGAAGTACTGATGGAGAAAACTTAATATTGCTTCCAAAAATTTTAATCAATTTATTAATATTTTCCATATTAAGCTTATCAGGAGCAAAATAAAACACAATTCCAGCTGGTCTTTGACTTATCTTATTTATTCCCTTTTCTCTGCACATATTTCTAATTCTCGCAATTTCAATCAAATTTTCCAATTCTTTTGGTATATTTCCAAATCTATCAATTATCTCATCTGTAACCTCTAATATCTGTTCCTCATTCATACAAAGTGCTATATTCTGATAAATACCTATCTTAATATCACTATTTTCTATATAATTATCTGGTATATAGCTAGAAACACTTAAATCAATCTGAACTTCTTCTTGATACTCCTCATGTGTAATTGGTTTTCCTAACTGCATCTCATTCATAACCTCGCCTAAAAGCTTACAATACATATCATATCCAACTTGCTCCATGTGCCCATGCTGAAATTCTCCAACTATACTACCTGCCCCTCTTATCTCCAAATCTCTTATTGCAATTTTAAAGCCTGATCCAAACTCTGTAAAATCTTTTATTGCTTTAAGTCTCTTATCAGCAACCTCTGTAAGAAGTCTATCTCTTTTGTAGGTAATATATGCAAATCCTTCTCTATCACTTCTCCCTACTCTTCCTCTAATTTGATAAAGCTGTGCTAGACCTAATCTATCTGCATTCTCAATAATTATCGTATTTGCATTTGGAATATCTATACCAGACTCAAGTATCGTTGTGCAGACTATTACATCAATTTTCTTTTCCACAAAATCCATCATAATTTCTTCAAGCTCATCTCCACTCATTTGACCATGTGCAAAAGCCACTCTAGCATTAGGAACAAGTGCTTCTATCTCATGCTTCTTTTTCTCTATTCCCTCAACTTTATTATACAAATAAAAAACCTGCCCTTTTCTTTCTAATTCTTTAGTAATAGCCTCTCTTACAACCTCTGCATCATATTCGAGTACATAAGTCCTAACTGGCTTCCTATCTTGTGGTGGTTCATATATAACAGACATATCTCTAACACCAACAATAGACATATGGAGTGTTCTAGGAATTGGAGTAGCTGTCATCGTCAAAACATCAACATTAGTCTTCATTTCTTTGATTTTTTCCTTATCTTTAACTCCGAATCTGTGCTCCTCATCAACAATTAAAAATCCCAAATCCTTAAAATCAACATCCTTGCTTAATAATCGATGTGTTCCAACAACAATATCAATCTCTCCAAGCTTCAACTTTTTAATAATCTCACCCTGCTCTTTCTTTGTCTTAAACCTGTTTAAAAGCTCAAGCCTAACTGCAAATTTGCTCATTCTCTCCTTAAAAGTCTCATATTGCTGATTGGCAAGAATAGTAGTTGGAACCAAATAAGCCACCTGTTTTCCACTCATGCAGGCCTTAAAAGCTGCTCTCATAGCAACTTCTGTTTTACCATATCCAACATCTCCGCATAAAAGCCTATCCATTGGTTTTTCCATTTCCATATCACGTTTAACTTCCTCTATACATCTAAGCTGGTCATCCGTCTCTGTATATGGGAATGCATCCTCAAACTCCTTTTGCCATGGTGTATCTTTTTCAAAAGCATATCCCTTAATTTTTTGTCTTTTTGCATATAGCTCTACAAGATTTTTTGCAACTTCTCTTAAATTTGACTTTACCTTATTTTTGGTATTTTCCCAATCCTTTCCCCCTAGTTTATTAATCTTAGGCGACTTATCACCACCACCAATATATTTTCTAATACTATCAAGAGAATCAGTTGGAATATATAAAATATCCTCACCTGTATATTTAATTTTAATATAATCCTTCGTAATACCATCAGCTTTAATTGTATTTACACCAATATATTGTCCAATTCCATGCCTCTTATGAACAACAAAATCACCAATCTTTAAATCACTAAAGGTAACCTTCTCTGCTTCTCTAAATTCGTTAGAAGTTCTAGATTTATGCTTATATGTCTTTTTTTCTTTTTCTAGTTTAGTTGCTTCTAAAAATTTCTCGTCAAATGCCTTTATATCTTCATATTTTAAAGTAATTGAATTTTCAGCTTCACGTATAAT
>JAAWCC010000142.1 GCA_022792975.1 Clostridia bacterium
ATCTGAGTTTGATTTAAAAAATATCCAAAAAAGATTAAAACTATGCAATAATAGAAAAATAGATTTATCCTTAGATAATTATTTTGCAGTGGGGGATGTTGTAAACTCCGATAGTCAATTATTTTATGTATATTCAGCTGATAATGTCTTTCTCTACACCTTCTCAATTTTTAAACACTCTTCTTCTAACAAAAATTTTACCAAAATAATCGTTAATCATAAAACTTATTATGCTAATTTTAAAAACTTTCATTATTTTAAAAGGATTGAAAAGCTTTACATAGAAAATATTTCATATAGAAATGAAATAAACACAATAGCAAACCAACTTAAACAATTTAAATACGAAAATCGCAAGCTTTATAGTACAAAAACTTGAAGGAAATGAGGTCTTTATTTATGAACGCTGAAAATTATTTAAAAAAATATTTTGGTTATTCTTCCTTTAGAGATGGTCAAAAGGACATTATAACCCATATCTTAGATAAACAAGATTGTCTTGGAATAATGCCAACTGGTGCTGGAAAATCTATCTGCTATCAAATTCCTGCACTTATGTTTTCTGGTATTTCAATTGTAATTTCTCCTTTAATCTCACTTATGAAGGACCAAGTAGACTCTTTAAACAGTATGCGGTATTCCCTCAACATATCTTAATAGTTCACTTTCTGATATTGATTATGCACAAACTATTCAAAACATTTTACACGATATATATAAAATTATTTATGTTGCTCCAGAAAGATTTTTATCAGATAGTTTTATTAGTATGCTTAATTCACTAAATATTGATATGATTGCAATTGATGAAGCACATTGCGTTTCACAATGGGGACACGACTTTAGACCCAGCTATTGTAATATTGCAAAAGTCATTAACAGTTTAAATCCTAGACCTGTTATTACGGCTTTTACAGCAACTGCAACTCAAATTGTAAAAAATGATATTATTAATCTGTTAGATTTAAAAAATCCCTTTCTACTCACTACTGGATTTAATAGAAAAAATCTATATTTTTCTGTTGAATCCCCTAATAAAAAGCTAGACTTCATTTTAGATTTCTTAGAAAAACATAAAACTCAATCTGGAATTATATATTGCTCTACAAGAAAATCTGTTGATACTTTACATACTTCTCTTTCTAAAAAGGGGCTTTCAGTTTGTAAATATCATGGTGGAATGAGCGAAAAAGAACGCTCTATAACTCAGGAGGATTTTGTTTATGATAGATGTGAAATTATAATTGCAACAAACGCTTTTGGTATGGGAATTGATAAATCTAATGTGAGATTTGTTATTCACTATAATATGCCTAGTGACTTAGAAAGCTATTATCAAGAAGCTGGACGTGCTGGGCGTGATGGGGATATATCTGAATGTGTAGTTCTCTTTAGCAGATCTGATATTATAACAAATAAGTTTTTAATAGAAAATTCCACTCAAGATGAAAATTCTAAAACTAGGTATGATAAGCTTAATGATATTGTAGATTACTGCAATACTAGCAAATGTCTTAGAAAATACATTTTAGAATATTTCGGCGAAGTTCCTAGCTTCACAGAATGTAATTACTGTTCTAATTGTAATTCCTCTACTGAAATTACTGATATCACAACAGATAGCAAAAAAATATTATCTTGCATAAAAAGAATGAATGAACATTTTGGTGCAAGTTTAGTTTCTGATGTCCTAAAAGGAGCAAATTCTGCAAAAATAAAATCCCTTGGCTTTGATAATTTGTCTACTTATGGAATTATGAAGGATTATAGCAAAGAAACCATTCGTGATTTAATTTCCTTTTTAATAGCTGAAGGATATATTAAAAGTATTGGGAGTAAATATCCTATCCTTACCTTATCTCCATCTGCAAATAGTATTTTATTTGAAAATAAAGCTGTATTTATAAAAAAGAAAATTAGTAAAGATATTAAGGCTGATAAAGCTAATAAATCTTCTGTTTCTAATTTAGAATATAATTCTGAATTATTTGAAATCTTAAGAAGTCTTAGAAAAGAAATTGCAAATCAAAATGGTATTCCTCCATTTGTGGTTTTTGCAGATACCTCATTAAAACAAATGTCAGCTCTCTTCCCTACTACTGAACAAGCATTTCTTAATATAAGTGGTGTTGGTTATACAAAACTTAAAATGTATGGAAAAACCTTTCTAGATGAAATTTCTAAGTTTACTGCAGCTCATAATATAGCAATTTAGAAAATTGATTAGGTTATTGCTACTAAATTCTCATAATAAATCAGACTTTTATGTTTGAGAAAATTTATATTATTTACATACTTTCTTAAAAAATTAAAACAGAAAAAGCAAAACAAATTATCTATTTTGATTTTTCTGTTCTAATTTATTAAAAACTTATTTATATATTTTCTTTATTCTTTGTATCGCACTTTTTTCTAATCTTGACACTTGAGCTTGAGAAATACCAATCTCGTCTGCTACCTCCATTTGTGTTCTACCATCAAAAAATCTCTTTGTAATAATATATTTTTCCCTTTTATTTAGCCTTCTCATAGCTTCTGCAATCGTCAAATTCTCTGCCCATTTTTCGTCTGTATTCTTACTATCACTTACTTGATCCATCACAAATATACTCTCCGTTCCGTCTTTATAAACTGGCTCTTGAAGTGATATAGGATCTTGTATAGCATCAAAGCTCAAAGCAACTTCTTCCCTTTCAATTCCAAGATTTTTTGCAATGTCGTCAATTGATGGCTCTTTTCCGTTCTCCTTGGTAAGCTTCTCCTTCATTTGCATAGCTTTATATGCCAAATCTCTAACAGAACGACTTACACGAATCGGATTATTATCTCTTAAATGTCTTCTGACCTCCCCAATAATCATAGGTACAGCATATGTTGAGAATTGTACATTTAGTGTAGTATCGAAGTTATCTATCGCTTTTATTAATCCTATACAACCGTACCTGAAATAAATCATCAGAGCTTTCTCCTCTGCCTCCAAACCTTTGTATTACACTTAAAACTAATCTCAAATTTCCATTTATAAATTCTTCTCTTGCACTTTCGTCGCCCGTCTTTATCCTTTTAAATAGTTCGTTTTTTTCTTCATTTGATAGTACAGGTAATTTTGATGTGTTTACGCCACATATTTCAACCTTTTTTATCAAATAAAAAACCTCCTTTGGAAATAATCTCTTGTTATTTTAATTATTTCCAAAAGAAGGCTTTTTTATGCAAAAATAAGACTTGCACCTATATTCTTAATTAAACTCATATATGTTCATTACAATCTACTATGGTAAAATAATAATTTAACTGTTATATATATTTACTATATTATTTATAGCATATGATATATAATTTTCCAATCGGTGATTGGAAAATATTTTATTCTTCAA
>JAAWCC010000143.1 GCA_022792975.1 Clostridia bacterium
GATTGCAAGCAAGACTTATGTCACAAGCTTTAAGAAAACTTGCAGGAGCAATAAATAAATCAAAAACAGTACTTATATTCATCAACCAATTAAGAGAGAAAATAGGAGTAATGTTTGGAAATCCTGAAACAACAACAGGAGGTAGAGCACTTAAATTCTATGCATCGGTTAGAATGGATATAAGAAAAATTGAAAATATAAAACAAGATGGAAATATAATAGGTACAAGAACTAGAGTAAAAATAGTAAAAAATAAGGTGGCTCCACCATTTAGAGAGGCAGAATTTGATATACTATATGGAAAGGGAATATCAAAAGAAGGCAATATATTAGATATGGCTGTAAGCTTAGATATAATTGTAAAAAGTGGTTCATGGTTTAGTTATAATGGTGAAAGAGTAGGACAAGGAAGAGAAAATGTCAAAAAATACCTGACAGATAATCCAAAGGTTCTTGAAGAAGTAGAAAAGAAGATTAGAGAAAATATAGAGCAAGCTTTTGAAAACTCTTTGAATGAAGAAATAAAAACATCAGAAGAAGCTATGGATACTGCAAATGAATTTGAAGAAGCAGAAGAATAAAGATTTTAGCTTAAAGAAAGGAGTGTATGATTACTTTTAACTTAGAAATAATCATACAAAAATATATGAGCTATACAGTAGAAGAATTTGATAAAAATAAAACGATGGTCATGAAATATATATTATACAAAAAGAGAACAGAAAGTGAAGTAAGGAAAAAATTCTGCCATACAATAGAAGAAAATATGCTTGAGGATATAATAGAATACATAAAAGAAGCAGGATATATAAATGATAAAGAATATTTAGAAAAATTAGTATCTGAATATATGAATTTAAAGGCAATGTCAATTCGTGAACTAAAAAACAAAATATATGAAAAAGGAATATATGCAGATATTATTGAAGATTATATATCTGAAAATAGAGAAAAACTAGAGGAATATGAATTAAACTCAGCAAGAAAATTAGCAGAGAAGAAAAAACGGTATAGAACCTCAAAAGCTTAAAAATTACTTAGTGAATAAAGGATTTGATACAGATACTTTGAAAAAGGTATTAGATGGGGAGGAATAAACTTCAAGTCTAATAAAATATGAGCTTTATGACTTAACATTTTATTAGCTTGAGCTTAGAAAAAATGGAAAATATACTAACTTTAGAAAGCAAAAAATTGCAAATAAAAATAGAAAATTTTGAAGGTCCACTAGACTTGCTATGCCATTTGATTGATAAAAATAAAATGGATATATATGAGATAAACTTAAATGAAATAACAGACCAATATATTGAATATATAAATAAAATGGAGAAACAAAAGCTAGCAATAAGTAGTGAATTTTTACTTATGGCGTCTGCACTTCTTTTAATTAAATCAAAGGGCTTACTTCCAAGTTCAGATGTAGAGGAGGAAGAAGAACTGACAGAGGAGGAATTGATTAGAAGAATAGTAGAATATAAGAAATATAAGGAGATTACATCAAAATTAAGAGAAATGTATAATACATATTCAGAGAGAGTATATGCAAGACAAGAAGGAATAACACTTCCAAAGCAGACTTTAGAGGTAAATTATGAAATGAGTGCATTAGAAAATTTATATAAAGATGTAATGGAAAGATTTGAGGCAAGAAAAAATATAAATGCACAGAATATTGAAAAAATTGCAATAAAAGATACATATACAGTTACAAGTAAAGTAAGAGAAATTTTTAGAGAATTAGTCAAAAGGCCAAGATTTGTTTTCAATAAAATATATACACTATCAAAGTGTAATAAAATAGAAGTTGTAACAGCTTTTACAGGACTTTTAGAATTATCAAGAAGAAGCAAAGTAACAACACTGCAAGAAGAACTTTTTGGAGATATAACAGTTGAAAGAAAAAAGAAAGAGGCAGTGTAAAATTATTTAAAATAGTATAAAATTTCAAAAAATGGTAAAACTAGGAATATAACGAAAAGAGATGGAGAAGTTATGAAAATAGTTTTGCTATTTTTTTGTGGAATTTTAATTTTAATATCAATGGTTTGCTTGTTATTAATATTCTCGAAAATAAAGCTTAATATCAAAAAGGTAAGTATAAGTAATATAAAAGCTGGAAGAAAGCAAAAAGACTTATCTAAAGAATTTGAAATATATTTAGAATTGTATTTATTAGGTTTTATTAAAATAGCGAGAATAAAAGTAAATAAGAAACTGGCTGAAAGGTTTAAACTAAAACAGGAATTAGAATCAATACAAACAGATGTTAAAATTGTAAAATCAATAAACCACTTAGAAATTATTAAAAAATTAAAAATTAGAACTGAAAAATTTAGAATGTATTTAGCACTAGGTACAGAAAGTGTAATGTTAACAGTAAATTTAATTGCAATCATTTCGGCCATTTGTGGGATAGCTTTTAGAAACTTAGAATCTACAAAAACAGAATATAGAGTAATACCATTGTATAATTTTGGAAATTCTATAAAATTTAACCTAAATTGTATAATTAGTGTAAAAATAGTACATATTATTTATGTAATATATATTTTATCAAAAAAGAGGAGGAATAAGCATGAGCGAACATCCGATAGAGGGACTTATGATTACAGCTATGAATAGTATACAAGATATGGTAGATGTAAATACCATAATTGGTGACCCAATAGAAACTAGCAATAATGTAGTAATAATTCCAATTTCAAAGGTTTCATTTGGATTTGCTGCTGGTGGTAGTGAATTTAAAGGAGAAACTGTTAATGAATACTCAAAAAATAGGGAGGAAGAACAAGTACAATACCGTTTACCTTTTGGTGGAGGAAGTGGTGCAGGGGTTAATATAAACCCAATAGCATTTTTAGTTGTACAAGAGGGAAATGTAAAGCTACTTCCTGTAAATCATTCTTCAGCAATAGACAAGCTTTTAGATTATATGCCTGACGCAATAGAAAAAGTAAATTCATTAATAAATAAACAAATGCAAATGAGAGCAGAGGAAAAAAGTAGAATGCAAAATATTGAAAAACAAGCAAGAGAAGTAGTTAAAGAAATGTCAAAAGAGCCAGCAAAAGAGAAGAAACAAGAAAAAACAGCTAGTGTCACAAAAACAAAACCTAGAAGGGGAAAAGCGAGAAATGTTGAAGCTGTCGAATATGAATATAATGATATTGGACCAGCAGAGGATATAATTATAAATATTGATGATACAGACGATTTTGACGATTAATCAGAATAAGTTGAGTACTTAAAGAATATAATTATAACTAAGGACAAACTTAATCAAGCTTGGAGGAAAAGATGGTTATAGATGTTGGATATCTAAAAAGAGTAACTAAAAGAATACTTACACTTGCAATAACGTTAATTCGGAATATATCTTGCTTTCAAAATGGCAGTATTTTACATGCCATTTTTGATTGCGTTCATAATAGCATTAATGGTAGAACCCATTATAAAGTGGTTTTCTAGAAAAACAAAAATACAAAGAAAGCCTAGTGCAATTATTATATTATTTTTAGTATTTGCAATAATAGTTGGGCTACTTGCTTGGGGAATAATGGCACTAATTGATGAAGGTGCAAATTTACTAAAATTATTAAATGATTCAGTCCGGAAGTGGATATCGGATATATTATGGGGATGGTAGATAGGATAAACTTTGAAGAATTACAAATTTCAGAAGATGTAGTAAATATGGTAAAAAATTCAATGGCTAGCTTTTTTGACCAAGCTTCTATATGGCTTACTAATTTTTTAAATTCAATGTTAGATGTAATTTCATCTGTTACGACAGTTGGTATATATACAGTAATTACAATACTTGCGACATATTTCATCTGTGCAGATAGGATATATATATTAGATCAAATTGAACATCATTTTCCAAAGGAATGGGTAAAAAAGTTTAGTAAAAATTTGCATAAAATAACTAAGATGTTAGGTGGATATTTAAAAGCACAGGCAATATTAATTGGAATAAATTTTATATTAGTGCTAATTCGGACTAGTTGCATTTGATATATTTGGACTAAATGTAGGATATCCGTTAATGATGGCACTTTTAATAGCATTTTCTGACGCACTTCCAATACTTGGCTCAGGGACTATAATGCTTCCATGGGCGGTAATTTGTGGGACACAAGGAAACTTAAATCTTGCAATTGCTTTAGTTGCATTATTTGCAGTAATTTCGATAGTAAGGCAATTACTTGAACCTAAAGTTGTAAGTAATGAAATTGGAATACATCCCATTTTTACATTGATAGCTATGTACACAGGATATAAGCTAATACGGGATTCTTCGGAATGCTTATTGGACCAATTATTATAATTATTCTAAAAGCAATATTTGAAACCCTAATTGATAAAGGAATTGTAAAAACATTATTTGATAAGAGATAAATTTTATAAGAAATAGGTTGACATATTGCATGAAATTGATATATAATAAATATACTAAAGTATACAAACTTGTTTATTCACTATAAAAGCGGTTTTACCATTCCAGTTAAAAATGGGCATGTAAAGCGGGTTTATCATTCCAGTTAAAAATGAGTATATAAAGCGGTTTTACCATTCCAGTTAAAAATGGTTATAAAAGAAGGTGGTAAGGGTAACTTTACCACCTAAAATTATTGAAGGGAGTAAAATATGAAGAAAAACAAGCTAAGGTGGTATGTAGCAGACAAAGAATATGTGAAATATTTAAGACAATTTGAAGATAAGGTAGAGAATATACAATATAATGAAAAATTGAAACCATATATAGGAATAGTAATAAATATTAATGGATTCGACTACTATGTTCCAATATCATCAGTAAAACAAAAGCATTATAAAATGAGCGATAGAATGGATTTTATAAAAATAATGCAAAAAGAGAAAATAATAGGTGTTTTAAATCTTAATAATATGATACCGATTTCTGATAACAATGTTAAACAACTAAAATATGAACATATAGAAGAATATAGAGATTTTAAAACAGAAGAAGAAAAAAGATTATATATATCATTTCTAAGTTTTGAACTTAGTCTGATTAATAAGAATACAGAAAAGATTATAAAAAATGCAACTAATTTATATAATGAGAAAATAAGTAATAAAAATTCAAATATTTCTAAGAGATGTTGTGATTTTAAATTGTTAGAAAAAAAGTCTATATTATATAAAAATTCTAATCAAAATAATTAATTTCAAATTGTTGTAATGTTCTAAAATTTGTATTTCTACATATTCTGCATCTATTTTATTTTTAACTCTATGTGCTTTTATTTTTTCTAAAAACCCCTTTCCTTTTTTTAAAATATTAGATATAATAAAACAAATATATTATAGCAAGGAGAAATAGAAATGAATTTACCAAATAAACTAACAGTTATGAGAATTTTACTTGTGCCAGTGATGGTAGTTATTGCTATTATTGGAATACAAGGAGAGTGGCTAGGAGTTCGGAGTAGAGTTTTGGATAATGAATTTTATATTTATTATTGCTTCAATCACTGATAAATTAGATGGAAGTATTGCACGTTCAAGAAACTTAGTTACAAATTTTGGAAAGTTTTTAGATCCGATTGCAGATAAAATTTTAGTGCTAGCAGCTATGCTTATTTTAGTAGAAAAGCAAATGATACCTGCATGGATACCAATAATTGTACTTACACGTGAGTTTGTCGTATCTGCATATAGATTGATTGCAGTAGAACAAGGAGGAAGGGTTATAGCTGCTTCAAATTGGGGAAAGCTTAAAACTGTAACTCAAATGATAGCTATTATACTTGCTTTTATAAATATAAATGGAACAAATATATTTTTTAATTTCATACATTGGGAATTAAATGGGATAGAACTTATAATTAATATGGTGACTTCAATTATGCTACTTGTCTCAGTTATAGCGACTATATTTTCAGGGTATGATTACATAAAAGGTGGAAAAGACTTATTTAAGGATAAATAGAAAGAGGAAAACTATGGATAAAGAAGAAGCTAAGAAAAAAATACTTGAGTTAAGAGAAAAAACAGAATATTATGCTAAAAAGTATTATGACGAAGATAGCCCAGAAATATCAGATTTTGAGTATGATATGCTGCTGCTGGATTTAAGAAATCTAGAAAAAGAATTTCCAGATTTAATAGATAAGGATTCTTTAACTCAAAAGGTTGGAGGGCATGTTAAAGAGGGATTTGAGAAGGTTGAACACGAAGTTCCACTTCAAAGCTTGCAGGATGTTTTTACAATAGAAGAGTTAAGGGCTTTTGACACAAGGATTTGCAAAGAGACGAAAAAAGAGGAAATTTTTTATACAGTAGAGGGAAAAATTGACGGATTATCTGTTGCTCTAGAATATATAAATGGCGAATTTGTAAGAGGCGCAACTCGTGGAAATGGGCAAGTAGGAGAGGATGTTACTCAAAATTTGAAAACTATAAAAAGTATCCCTAAAAAGTTAAAGGAGCCTATAAATATTACTGTACGTGGAGAAGTTTTCATTTCTACAAAGGATTTTGAGAAAATGAATGAAGAACAGGAAATTCTAGAGGAGAAAACTTTTGCTAATGCAAGAAATGCTGCTGCTGGTTCTTTAAGACAATTAGACAGCAAAAAAACAGCTAAAAGACCTCTTGACATATATATTTTTAACATACAAAAGTTAGAGGGAAATACTTTTAATTCTCACTATGAGCAACTTTTATATTTAGAAGAATTAGGCTTTAATGTAAACCCTGTAAAAAAACAGTGTATTCGGAATAGAGGCTGCAATAAGAGAAGTTGAAAGTATCGGAGAAGGAAGATTAAATTTCGGCTTTGGAACAGATGGTGCAGTAATAAAAGTAGATAATTTGAATTTAAGAGAGACTTTAGGGAGTAATTTTAAAACTCCAAGGTGGGCTATTGCATATAAATATCCTCCAGAAAGAAAAGAAACAGTGCTAAAAGATATAATATGTGGAGTACGGAAGAACTCGGAGCAATAACGCCAATGGCAATATTAGAGCCGGTTAAGCTTGCAGGCTCGACAATTTCTAAAACAACACTTCATAATGAAGATTTCATAAAAGAAAAGGACTTAAAAATTCGGAGATTATGTAATAATACAAAAAGCAGGAGATGTTATACCAGAAGTTGTAGAAGTCATTAAAGAAAAAAGAACAGGGGAGGAGCATGAATTTAAAATGCCTGAGGTATGCCCAGAGTGTGGTGCTCCTGCAATTCGCGAAAAGGATGAAGCAATTAGAAGGTGTATCGGTATAGAATGCCCAGCTAGAAACTTTAGAAACCTTGTACATTTTGCATCAAAAGCGGGAATGGATATAGATGGACTAGGATTTAAGGTTATAGAGCAATTAATTGATAAGAAATTACTAAATGGAATTGCAGATATTTATTATTTGAAAAAAGAAGATATTGCATCTCTTAAAAAAAGTGGTGATAAATTTGCAAGTAATTTGATAAATGCAATTAATGAAAGCAAAGATAATAATCTAGATAGGTTAATTTCTGCACTTGGTATAAGACATGTTCGGAACAAAAGCTGCAAGAGTTTTAGCTAAAACATATAAAACTATGGAGGAGCTTATTAAGGCAAATGAAGAAAGTTTAAGTTTAGTAGACGATATTGGAGAGATTACTGCAAGGAGCATTGTTGAATTTTTTGAGCAGGAGCAGACAATTGAACTTATTAATAAGCTAAAAACAGCAGGTGTGAATATGAAGAATGACGAAGAAGAAGAAAAAGATTTAAAATTTGCAGGAATGACATTTGTTTTAACAGGAGCATTAGAAAAGTACACAAGAGACGAGGCATCAAGCATAATAGAGAAATTTGGAGGTAAAACTTCTGGCTCTGTATCTAAAAAAACAACATATGTATTAGCACGGAGAAGATGCTGGAAGTAAACTAACAAAGGCACAAGAGCTTGGAGTACAGGTAATAACAGAAAATGAATTTGAGGAAATGGTAGGAGATAAAGATGGAGACATTTGAGGAATTTGAAGAAGTTTTAGATAATGGATACCAAGTATACTTTACTTATTTAACTAACAGATATCTACTTTTTAAAACAACAGAAAACTGCTATACGCAAAAGCTTATACATGTAGGGCAAAAAAATCCACCTGCAAAAATGTCTATGGTAACTAAAAAATATGTAATGGAGATTTTCCCATTTATGGAGGATTTAGAGTACAAATACGAGGTGTAAAATGAATATAGGAATTGATATAGATAATACAATTACAGATATACAAGAAAAAGTAGATAAAGCAGCATATGACTATGCAAGGAGGCTTGGAAAACATATTAACGAAAGTAAAAGTGTTTTAGAGGAAATGAATAATAATGGAGATGTGTATAGGGAAAAGCTAGGTTTTACTTATGAGGAATTAAAATATTTTCTAAAAGTAATTAAAGAGGAGATTACGAATATAGCAAAACCAAGGGAGTATGCAGTAGAAACAATAAGAAAATTAAGAAAAGAGGGGAACAAAATAGTTATTATAACAGCAAGAGATAGTGAATTTCATGATGACCCATATGCATTAAGCAAAGAATGGTTAGATAGAAGCAATATTGAATATGATAAATTGATAGTAAATGCTAGAGAAAAAGGGAGTGTTTGCAAAGAAGAAGGAATTGATATATTTATAGATGACCAGTTAAATAATTGCTTAGATGTTTTAAAACAAGGGATAAAAGTTATAAGAATGACAGATGGAAATAGTAGAAATAGTGAAATAGTTGATATAAATGATTGGAATAAGATATATGAATTTATAGGAGGAAGCAAATAAATGAAATATTGTCGGATGCAAAAATGAAAATATTGAATATAGAAAAAGACCAGGAGCATATGCAATTATTGTCAAAAAAAATGAGGAAAAGGTTGGAATTGTAACAGATGGAAAAAGTTATTTTTATTTGGGTGGAGGCATAGAAAAAGGTGAAACAAAGTTAGAAGCACTAAGAAGAGAACTGCTCGAAGAAGCGGGATATACAATAAAAAATATTAGAGAATTTGACGAAGTTGGAGATTACATATATGATAAAGAAAAAGGATATATTGAAGTAATTGCAAATGTATATATTGCAGAATTTGACGAAAAGGTAACAGAGCCAATTGAAAAAGATCATACTGTGCTTTGGGTAAATCCAAAAGAATATGAACACAAAATGTGCAGAGATTGGCAAAATTATATTATAGAGGAATATGCAAAGAAAATTGAAGGATAGTAAAAAATATTATCCTAACAAATATTCTCCTTTTTTCACAAAAAATTTACCAAAAAAACATTGACTTTCGGAAAATTCATTGTATAATAGAAAAACAGTATTAAAAAAGGAGATAAAAAATGCTAAAATTACTTAGAAAATTAAATAAAAAAGAGGTTTTGCTTATTGGAGTTTGTCTGATATTTATAATTTTTCAAGTATGGCTAGATTTAAAAATGCCAGATTATATGTCAGAAATAACAAAACTTGTTCAGACTCAAGGAAGCGAAATTAAGGATATATTAAAACAAGGGGGTTTTATGCTTGCATGTGCAGCAGGAAGCTTAGCTGCTGCTTGTGTTGTACGGATATTTTGCGTCATATATTGCAACATCATTTTCTAAGAAGATTAGAGGAGATTTATTTGAAAAAGTTGAAGATTTTAGCATGGAGGAAATGAATAAATTTTCTATAAGTAGCTTGATTACAAGAACTACAAATGATGTCACACAAGTTGAAATGTTTCTTGCCATGGGACTCCAGCTTATAGTAAAAGCGCCAATAACAGCTGTTTGGGCGGTGCTTAAGATATTAGATAAAAACTTCACTTGGAGTGCAATTACAGGTGGAGCTGTTTTGATACTTATTTTAACAATAGGAATTTTAATGAAATTAGTTTTACCAAATTTCAAAAAGGTTCAAAAATTAATTGATAAGGTGAATAATGTAACACGTGAAAATTTAACAGGTATTAGAGTTGTAAGAGCATTTAATGCAGAGGAATATCAAGAAGAAAAATTTGATGAACAAAATGCTAATTTGACAAAGCTTCAGACTTTTAACCAAAGAATGCTGGCAATAATGTCACCTATTATGTATTTAATTATGAATGGAATTACCCTTTCAATATATTTTGCAGGAGCATATATGATACAGAATGCAGGTATAGCTGATAAAATAGGAATTTTCAGTAATATGGTTGTTTTTTCAGCATATGCAATGCAGGTTATAATATCATTTTTAATGCTTGCTATGATATTTATGATGTGGCCTAGGGCGTCAGTTTCTGCAAATAGAATAAAAGAAGTTTTCGAATGTAAAATTTCGATAAGAGATGGCGAGATAAGAGAAAATAAAACGGATTTGAAGGGAGCCGTAGAATTTAAAAATGTATATTTTAAATATCCAGATGGGCAGGAAAATGTGTTAAAAGACATATCATTTAGAGTGAATAAGGGAGAAACACTTGCAATAATAGGCTCAACAGGGTGCCGGAAAATCTACTTTAATTAACTTGATACCAAGGTTTTTTGATGCAACAAAGGGAGAAGTATTAGTTGACGGAATTAATGTAAAAGAATATAATCAGGAGTTTTTACACAACAAGATTGGTTATGTTCCGCAAAGAGCTGTAATGTTTAGTGATACCGTAAAAGGAAATGTAGGCTATGGTGAAGGTGGAAAGGAAAAAAATGAAGAGGAAATTATAAAAGCAATAGAAGTTGCACAAGGAAAAGAGTTCGTGGAGAAAATGGGAGAGGGATATGAGTCTCACATAGCAAGTGGAGGAAGTAATATAAGTGGGGGACAAAAGCAAAGACTTGCAATAGCAAGGGCAATTGCAAGAAATCCAGAAATATATATTTTTGACGATTCTTTTTCAGCACTTGATTATAAAACAGATAGTAAGCTTAGGAGTGAGCTTAAAGAATATACAAAGGAGGCAAGTAATATAATTGTTGCTCAAAGGATAGGGACAGTAATGAATGCTGACCAAATTCTAGTGTTAGATGAGGGGAGATGTGTGCGGAAAGGGAACGCATAAAGAGCTTCTTAAAGACTGCTCGGTTTACAGAGAAATAGCATATTCACAGTTAAGTAAGGAGGAGTTAGAGGATGGAGAATAATGAGAAAAAACATGTACAAAGAAATGTTGGACCAAATCGTGTGTATGAAAAACCAAAGAATTTTAAAAAATCTATAATGAAACTTCTTCGGCTATAATAAAAAATTAAGGATTTTTTATATTATAGCAATTATATGTGGAATTGTAAGTTCAATTTGTGCTATAATTGGTCCTAATAAACTTTCAGAGCTTACAGATACAATCACAGTAGGATTAATTACTGGCATAGATTTTGAAAAGCTAAAAAGTATAGCAATATTTATGATATGTATTTATTTAACAAGTGCAGCTTTTGACTTTTGTGCAGGTTTTATAATGGCAACATCTGCAAATAAGTTAGCAAAAGGGCTTAGAACCAATATTTCAAAAAAGATAAATAGACTTCCATTAAGATATTTTGATAAGCACTCTTTTGGAGATATTTTATCAAGAGTTACAAATGATGTAGATACAATAGGAATGACAGTTAGTCAGAATTTAGGAAGCTTTACATCAGCAATTGCACTTTTAATTGCAGCTGTTATTATGATGTTTTATACAAACTGGATAATGGCTTTAACTGCTATTTTAACTTCTCTTATAGGCTTTGTATTTATGTTTGGAATACTTCGGAAAATCACAGAAATATTTTAATAAAAGGCAGGTTGAGCTAGGAAGCTTAAACGGACATATAGAGGAAATGTATTCTGGATATAACGTTGTAAAAGTATATAATGGAAGGAGGAAGGCTATAAATGATTTTCAGAAATTAAATGAAGGATTATTTTTATGTAGCAGAAAAAGTCAATTTTTATCAGGACTTATGCAGCCAATAATGGCATTTGTCGGAAACTTAAGTTATGTTGCAGTATGTGTTATGGGTGCAGTATTAGTTAAAGAAGAAATTATAACCTTTGGTGTTATCGTTGCTTTTATTCTTTATGCAAGATTATTTACATCACCACTACAACAAATTGCACAAGGA
>JAAWCC010000144.1 GCA_022792975.1 Clostridia bacterium
GGTTTAATTTTCATTCCTATAATTTTTTTAAGCATAGGATTACTTACAATTCTAATTGTAACAATATATATTTTAAAAAATAGAAGTAAGTCTAAGATTAAAAAAGTACCAGAAATGAAAAAATTAACACAAGAAGAAAAAAACAAAATAAAACGTAAATATATTCAAAAAATAGACAAGCTTAAAAGAAAATTAGAAAACGAAAAGATAGAAACAAGGGGAGCATATCAAGCCTTGAGTTTAATAATAAGACATTTTGTATATGAAATAACTAATATAAAAGTGCAAAACTATTCATTAGAAGAAATAAAAAAGTTAAATATACAAAAGCTCTGCGAGCTTATCGAAGAATATTATGCACCAGAATTTGCAAGAAAAGTAAAAGCTGGAGAAGCTCGGAAGCTCAATAGAAAAAACAAGAAAGGTAATTGAAAAATGGAATTAGTATATCCGTTTGTTTTAATTATAGGTGGCATTCGGACTATTTATTCTCACAATATTAAAATTTAAAAAACCAGCAGTTTACAAGGAAGGGAAAAAAGTAGCAAATACCAACTATATAAAAGAAATGCCATATTATAAAAAAGCTATGAGAAAATATAAAGTATTAGCAATGCTATTAAAACTTTTTTGTATAATAGCAATTGTTATGTCCTTAATACTTATATCAAGACTAGGAGGCCCAGATGCAGAAAGCATGACACAATATAATAGAGACATTATATTATGTATGGATGTTTCAGATTCTGTAAATGAGCTTAACGAAAAATTAGTAACAGATTTGAAAAAAGTTGTCAAAAAACTTAAGGGAGAAAGAATTGGGATAACCGTATTTAACACCTCATCAGTTACTTTGATACCGTTAACTGATGACTATGACTACATATTAAATAAATTAGATGAACTTCAAAGGAGCTTCAAAACAAGAATTGATTACATAAATAGAAATATATATGATATAAACAATACACAGCTTGCAACTTCATATTTACATTCAGGCACTCTAGTTGGAAATGATGTAAGAGGAAGTTCACTAATAGGAGATGGACTAGCCTCCAGTATAAATCTATTTGGAGACTTAAATGAAAACAGAACTAGAATAGTCATATTTACAACAGATAACGAGCTATATGGAAAAGAAATTGTAACTTTGGAGGAGGCAGGAGAAATCTGCAAAAGAAATAATGTAACAGTGTTTGGAATAGCACCAAGAACAATAAAACCAACAGATAAAGTATCTATGCAAGAGGCAATTGAAGTTACAGGCGGAAAGTATTATACAGAAGGGGAAAAAAATAGTGTTTCAAATATTGTAGATAATATAGAGAAAATTGGAAAGAGTAAAATTAAAGTACCCAAAAGTATAAAGATCATAGACAAACCACAAATACCATTTATACTTTTAACTATATCAATTATGGGAGTGTTTATTTTAGATAAGAAGGTAAATGTATGATATTAAATCCAATTATACCAATATGGGCAATGATTATTATATGTGCTATATTAATATTAATAGTAATTAGAAGCAAAAATAATCGTATCAAAAGGGTAACAATAATTTTGCTTTTGTTTATCATGAATTTGAGAATTCTGATACCAAATCGGAGAAGCTAAGGCTGCTTCAAGCAATTTAGATATTATTTTTGTAATAGACAATACAATAAGTATGATGGCAGAAGATTACAATGGAGAGGAGACAAGACTTTCAGCAGTAGAAAAAGACGCAAGGCACATAATAGAAGAATTTCATGGCGCAAGATATTCAATAATTACTTTTGCAAATTCATCAGAAATCTTAATACCACTTACTAAAGACGAAAAAATATGTATTCAAGCATTAGAAACTATGAAGATTCCAAGTAAGTATTATGCAAGTCGGAAGCACCTTAAACGAGCCATTAGATAATTTAGAGAGTGTTTTAAAATCGTCTAAAGAAAAAGCAGGAAGAAAAAGAGTAGTATTTTTTATAAGTGATCGGAGAAATAACAAATAATGAGGAAATAAGAGTATTTATAGACGTAACAAGATACATAGATGGAGGAGCTGTTTTAGGATATGGGACGGCTTCAGGAGGATATATGAAGGTTAAAGATAGTTATACTGAAGAAATAGAATATTTAGAAGATAGAACCTCAAATCAATATCCATATCCCAAAGCCATATCTAAAATAAATGAAAAGAATTTACAAAAAATTGCAGAAGATATGAAAATAGACTATGTACATATGGAGAAACAATCTGACATATCAGAAAAAATATACCAAATAAAATCTAAAGTTGAAAATGGCAAGGACACAAGTGATATGTCTGGATATGATGATATTTATTATATATTTGCAATTCCAGTTCTAGGATTATTAGCTTATGAATTTTTAAAATTAAAAAAGAGTTTTTTATAGTATTTGATGAAAAAAGTCATACAAGGAGGAAAAATGAAGAAAAAGCTGCTGATAATAGTTTATGCTTTATTAATTACATTTATTTTACTTCAAATTATACAAATTCCATATATTGTAAAGTACAATAATGGGAATAATGCTTATAAGAGAAAAAATTATGAGAAAGCAATAGATGAATATGAAAGTGCATTAAATTTATTTCCACTAAAATAC
>JAAWCC010000145.1 GCA_022792975.1 Clostridia bacterium
CCTTAGTATTCCACTTGTCCTCCATGAATTTGCACCAGCCCACCAGTGCCTCTGTTGACTTAGTCCACTCATGAACCTCGTCAATAACAAGCACCATTTCCTTATCAAGGTTCTCACTCCAGATAGTTTTAATAAGCTGAAAAGCATCTGTACAGTACTCAATAATTGTGTTTCTACACACACACTTGTCATATCCAGTTCTGTAACCGACCGCTTCCCCGAGAGTAATTCCTATTACCTTGGCAATATACATCGCCAAGGTAATTGCTACTATTACTCTGGGATTAGTAACAATCACTTTTGAAAAATGCTCTGCTAGGTAAACAGGAACCAAAGTAGATTTGCCTGACGCTGGCCTTGCTGAAATTATGGTATACCGGTGACTAAGCACCGACTCCACAATTTCCTCCTTAAATTTGCTAATTGGTAACATGCTACCATCCTCCTTTGAAGTTTTGTTATAATAATTATTAAGCACTTACCTTTTCCTCCCTTATGAAATCGGATTCTTTCAAAAATTTTCAATGTTCTATTTTAATTATATCACTTTTTTATGTAAAATACAATACAAGGATTTTCTATCTTTCTTCTCCCTCTTTTTTATTACCTGTATCTATATTTTCTTCTGGCAATTCTACTACTATTGTTGGCTTGGAAACTGCAAATGCATAATTTCTCCTTTTTTTCATTCCTTCCTCTAATATTCTTCGTGTCTCTCTAAGCTTACCGCATTAAATCTATTGCTTCTTCTGATGTCGAATCGATACATTCATCGATAAAGCTTAAACATGTATTTGTTCTCTTTTTTCTAGTAAAATATGTTATCACTAAATTCACATTTCCAGCTGTCAATAGAGCTTCATTCATTGGAATAACTCTTCTAAGTATATCCATATCTCTTTCTAAATCTCTATAATTCATTGAAAAAAGCCCTTTTACAGCAGCTACATATGCTATTACCGTTTGTGTATTAAAACCTCTATCATATGATATCATTTCTTCCACCATATCTCTTGTCTCTATTATTATTTTATTATATTCTGTACTTTTCATTTCTTCTCTTGAAGCTTTTCCTTGTTCAGCTGAATCTAAGTTACTACTCTGTCCTGAAGCATCGTTTTCAATATAATTTTTATTAATTTTAACTTTACTTCTTTTATCCTGTACTGCATTACTAACCTCGTCATCGGTTGTTTCTCTTGCAGCTATTAACTCATTAATAAGTTTTCTTAATGTAGGGGCTGATATACCTAATTCTCCTGCAAACTTTGCAAATGATTTTATATCCTTAGCTCTAATCCTCTCTAGAATCCTTTCTTTGCATTCTGCTCTATGTTGTTGAGAAAGAGGAATTCCAATTCTTCTTTCATTTCTTCTCTTCGCCTCTCTTGCAGCTCTTATATCTTGTTTTTTTACTGCTCCGCTTCTTAATAATTCAGCAGTTATATTTTTTACATTCGCTAATGTGCAATCACATCTTGTCATTATTTCTGATTCTTCATCTCCATCTAATAATGCTATCCTAATTTTGTAAGAAAGCTCCCTTCTTTCTCTTTCACTCATTGTTCTTCTCTCTTTAATTATCAATATCATCACTTCCTCTCAAATTTATATTTATTATAACATAATTTTACATAATTTTCAAATCAACTGCTAGTATTGGCTTAACTTGGTATAATATTAAATTAATTCTTTTACTAGAAAATAGGTATAGTAATCTTTCTGATTACTATACCTCTCCAATTTTATACCTGAATTATTTATATTTCCTTCCCATAGTACGCATCTAGCAATATTTGTTTTATCTCCGTCACAAGTGGAAGCCTTGGATTCGCTGTTGTACATTGGTCCTCAAATGCCTTTTCTGCTAGCATATCTATTTTATTTAGGAATTCTTTTTCATTTATTCCTTCATCTCTTAGTGATTTTGGAATTTCTAGCCTTTCATTCATTTCTTGAACTGCTTTTATAAGTGATTTAACACCTTCCTCCGTAGTATTGGCTTTTAATCCTAATCTTTTTGCTAGTCTTGCATATTTCTCATCTGCTATAAAGTATTCATATTTAGGGAATGAGACGAACTTTGTTGGTCTTGTGCTATTATATTTTATAATATATGGAAGTATTATTGCATTCGCTCTACCATGCGCTATATGGAACTCTCCACCTAATTTATGAGCAATTGAATGGTTTATTCCAAGGAATGCATTTGTAAATGCCATACCAGCTATGCAACTTGCATTATGCATTTTCTCACGTGCTATTCTATTAGTTCCATCTTCGTATGCAACTAATAAGTTTTCATATACAAGCTCTACTGCTTTTTCTGCTAAACCATCTGTATAATCTGATGCCATATTTGATACATAACTCTCAATTGCATGTGTGAAAACATCCATTCCTGTGTCTGCTGTTATTTTCTTAGGTAGTGACATTACTAAATCTGGGTCTATTATTGCTATATCTGGTGTCAACTCATAATCTGCAAGTGGGTATTTTATATTTTTCTTCTTATCTGTTATAACAGCAAATGATGTTACCTCTGAGCCTGTTCCTGAAGTAGTAGGTATTGCAACAAGCTTTGATTTTTCACCAAGTTTTGGAAACTTATAGGTACGTTTCCTTATATCCATAAATTTAAGTTTTAGGCCCTCCACATCTGCCTCAGGGTGTTCATAGAAAAGCCACATACCTTTTGCTGCATCTATTGGGCTTCCTCCTCCAAGTGCAATTATTACATCTGGATGGAATTTGTTCATTGCGTCAATTCCTCTTTGAATTGTATCAAATGATGGGTCTGGCTCTACCTCTGCAAATATCTCTGAATGCACATATTCTTTTCTTTTTCTCAAATGATAAAGAATTTTATCTACATATCCGTAGTTTTACCATTGCCTCATCTGTTACTATAAATGCTCTTGTTATATTTGGCATTTTCTCTAAATAGCCAATTGCTCCTGCTTCAAAATATATCTTTTCTGGAATTTTGAACCATTGCATATTAACACGTCTTTTAGCAACTCTTTTTATATTAATTAAGTTCACTGAAGATACATTTGCTGTTGTTGAATTTCCTCCAAAAGTACCACATCCAAGTGTTAATGAAGGCATATTTGTATTATATATATCTCCTATTGCACCATGAGTTGATGGTGAATTTACAATTATTCTTCCGAACCTTTACTTTGTTTGAAAATTGTTTTATTGTGTCTTCATTTTCTGAATGAATTACAGCGGAATGTCCGAAGTCCTCCAAATTCAATTAGTCTCTCTGCTATATCAATTCCCTCCTGCTCATCCTTTACTATATAATATGATAGAACTGGACTTAACTTTTCTTTAGAGAATGGATGTCCAGGTCCTACATGAGTTTGTGGAACTACTAAAACTTTTGTTGTTTCAGGCACTTCTATTCCTGCATTTTTTGCTATATTATATGGACTTTGTCCTGCTATCTCTGAAATAAGCTTTTCTTCTTTAAACATTCCTTTTTCCAGCTTTTCAGTTTCTGCCTTACTTAGAAAATAGCAGTCTGCTTCCTTCATTAATTTCTCAAAATCTTTTGCAATTTCTTTATCAACAATTACAGCTTGCTCTGATGCACAAATCATTCCGTTGTCAAATGATTTTGAAAGCACTAAATCCGTTACCGCTGTTTTTAATTTTGCTGTTTTATCTATATAACAAGGTACATTTCCGTGGTCCAACTCCAAGTGCTGGTTTTCCACATGAATATGCTGATTTAACCATTCCAGTTCCACCTGTTGCAAGGATTAAGCTTACATCAGGATGATTCATAAGCGCTTTTGTTGCTGCTACTGAAGGCTCCTCTACCCACAAAATACAGTCCTCTGGTGCACCCTCACTTATTGCTGCTTCTCTTAAAATTTTTGCTGTTTCCACGCTGCATTTTTGTGCTGATGGATGGAAGCCAAATACTATTACATTTCTAGTCTTTGCTGCAATTAATGATTTAAACATAGTTGTAGAGGTTGGATTTGTAACGGGTGTAACTCCTGCAATTATTCCAATTGGTTCTGCTATCTCCTCATATCCTTCTTCAACATTATCATTTATAACTCCAACTGTTTTGTCATACTTAATACTGTGATAAACATATTCTGATGCAAACATATTCTTAGTTATCTTATCCTCATAAATGCCTCTTCCTGTCTCCTCTACTGCCATCTTAGCGAGCTTCATATGATTTTCCAAGCCTGCCATAGCCATTTTCTTTATAATTTTATCAACAGTTTCTTGATTAAGCTCTAAATACTTCTCAGCTGCAACCTTAGCTTTTTTCATAAGATCATTAATCATTTTGTCAACCTTCTCTTGCTCCTCTTGAGTAATTTCTTTTGCCATTTTTTATCATTCCTTTCTTTTGTCTTTATTATATGGATTTTTTTAATTCTCATTCGTTTTACTTTGTATATTATATACTAAGTTGAAAATAAAAGGAAGAGGTTTTTATGAATTTGTGTATATAAAATTTTAAAAGATTTGAACTAAATAGATGCCTTATAAATAAACACTAATTTCTAGTATTTATTTATAAGGCATCTATTTTACCCCCTTTTCTTTGCAAAGATTTTCGCAAAAGATAACAAATTATTTAGATTAGACTGCTTCTGCCGCCTCTTTAGTAACTTTCTTATTTAGAGAGTCTAGTAAAAATGAATGTTGATTTTTATTAAGCTCTTCATTTCTTTCGATTGTCTTTATTATATCTCCGAGCTTGTGTTTCTAGCTTTTGAAGCCTATTTTTAGTCTTATCATTTTCTTCTTTTAGTCCCTTTATTGCTCTAGATAGTTCTTTTTTTGCATCTTCAATTTTCATCTCTAATTCTTCTTTTTGTAGCCCATTATCCACTTTAAGTTCATTTTTTGTATTGTCAATTTTATCGAATATTTCTTCCCTAGTTACTGCAATTATATTAATCAGCTTATTATAATTTGCATCAATTTTTTCTGTTAGATTTTTTTCTATTCCATTAATCTTCAATGTTAGATTATCCTCGACCATATTAATTGTACCATCTAGCTCATCTATTCTGCCCATTAATCTAGTATCTACTTCATTAATTTTCTCTGTTAATTTAGTATTCACTTGATTAATTCTAGTCATTAACCTTTCGTCAGCTTCCTCAATCTTAGCTATTAATTTCTCCTCACCCTCATTGATCCTAATCGCTAATCTTTCATCAACTTCCTCAATCTTAGCTGTTAACTTCTCCTCAGCCTCATTAATTCTAGTCGTTAACCTTTCGTCAGCTTCCTCAATCTTAGCTGTTAACTTCTCTTCAACCTCATTAATTCTAGTCGTTAACCTTTTGTCAGCTTCCTCTATCTTAGCTGTTAACTTCTCTTCAACCTCATTAATTCTAGTCGTTAACCTTTCGTCAGCTTCCTCAATCTTAGCTGTTAACTTCTCCTCAACCTCATTAATTCTAATCGTTAATCTGTCGTCAACTTCCTCAATCTTAGCTGTTAATTTCTCCTCAACCTCATTAATTCTAGTCGTTAACCTTTTGTCAGCTTCCTCAATCTTAGCTGTTAACTTCTCTTCAACCTCATTAATTCTAGTCGTTAACCTTTCATCAACTTCCTCAATCTTAGATAATAACTTATCTTTTACATCGTCAATCTGGATAGATATGTCTTCTTTGGTTTCATTTATTAGCTGTACTAATATTTCGAATTGTTCTTGATTCATATTTCCACCTCTTTTCTGTATTTTTATTTATTCTATCATGTAGTATTATTTGTGTCAACGATTTTTATTAACTTATTAGTTATTATTGAGGCTTCTTTTTTTAATGATTTTTACATCTTCCTGGAAATTTTAGCGTAGACCTCGCTATATTTCGAAAAAAAAGTATACATGATACAATATTTTTATATTATATCACATATACTTTAAAATTGCTAGTCTTTTTATGATTTTTTCATTTTTTATTGATTATTTTTAATGTATTCCACTACATCATTTACAGTAACTATTTTTTCTGCATCTGCATCTGGAATTTCC
>JAAWCC010000009.1 GCA_022792975.1 Clostridia bacterium
GTTATATTTGAAGGAATGGCGTTAGGCATGATTCGGTGTGCCAGTTGGTATCCTTTCAGGAATATTTGCAATATTTGTACTTTTAAAAATAGTTGGTGCTGTTTTGGGAGAATATCTATTTGAAGGAATAGAAGGAATAATATTCTGCGTAAATATGACAGCAATCATTATTTCAGTAGTACTTGGATTTATAACGATATACTTATCAGCATTTATTTCAGCAAAAAAAGCAAGCAAAGTTAATCCAATAGAACTTTTAAGAAATTCAGGTGAAATAAAGATAAAGAGAAATAAATTGAAAGTGCCAAGAATTATTAGTAAAATATTTAAAACAGGAGGAATATTGGCATATAAGAATTTAAAAAGAAGCAAGAAGAAATATAGAACAACAGTGATATCAATAGCCGTAAGTATATGTATATTTATTACAATGAATGCTTTTATAAATAACATGTTTGATTTTAGTGAAAAGTATTATGAGAAATATGACTATAACATGCAAATATATTCATTTGATGAGGAGGATGTAGATTATATAACAAAACTTGAGGATATTGACGATTGCTTTTGTCTATATCAAGAAGAAGACTATGAGATGTTAAGAATTTATGATAAAACTAAGATTGAAGAAGAACTCATACAAGATTTTGAATATGCAGAAGAAGAAACTGTAAGATATGTAGGAATCCAAGTATTAGGGCTAGATGATGCAACATATAGAAAATATGCTAAAAAGGCAGGACTAGACTACGAAAAAGTAAAAGATACAGGAATTTTAATAGATGATTATGCTTCTATTGAGGTAGACGATAAGGGAAATAGAAAAGAGATAGAGAAGAGAGCATATAAATATAAAGTAGGAGATACAATCGTAGGAAAATATGGAAAAAAAGATACTACTTTTGAAAATAAAAAAGGAATAGATAAATATGAAAATGATAAAGAAATAGGCATAAAAGTGGGAGCAATTACAAAAACTAGACCTTATGGAAAAGAGAAGGTCTACTATTATGGAGGCTTCTTAGTTGTAAATGTAGACAACTTTAAGGATATACCACTTAAATTAAATAGAATGCTAATACAATCTAGCAATGCAGATAGATTAGAAGAAAACCTAAATAAGTTGAATGGAATAGGATTTACTAACATAGAAAAAGAAGTGAAAAGCGAAAACTCAATGATATTAGTGGTAAAAATATTTTTATACGGATTTATTTCAGTCATAACATTAATAGGTGTTACAAATATATTTAACACAATTACATCAAACATGGAATTAAGGCAAAAAGAATTTGCAATGCTAAAAAGTGTAGGAATGACTAAAAAAGAATTTAATAGAATGATTAATCTAGAAACAATATTCTATGGCACAAAATCACTAATATATGGGATAACATTAGGAATGATAGGAACATACTTTATATATCAATCATTTAAAAACAATATAACAACATTTGCTTTTCCGACAATAGCAATAGCGATCTCAGTAGTTGCAGTATTTATACTAATATTTGTAATAATGAAATATAGTGTTAGAAAAATAAACAAACAAAACACAATAGAGACAATTAGGAAAGATAATATATAAAAAAGCAAGACAAAGGTAAGCTTGAAGAAGTAGAGTCAAGACAGGCAGGAAGAGACAGGTTGAGACAGGGGGACGGGGCTTTTGTCTTAAGGTTCAAATCCTTTTGAAATCCCAAGACAAAAGCCCCGTCCCCTTGTCTTTCTCTTTCCTCGCCTCCTCCTCGCCTTCTCGCCTTCCTTCTTTCCCTCTTGCCTCTTGTCCAGCTCTTGTTGGTTAGCTTATTAGCAAGTTTAATTGAAAATATCTTGATTTTTCAATTAAAAAATGGTAAGATATTGTTATTAAAAAAAGGATGTTAGATGTGAATATGAAGGAAACGATATTTTTAATTTTAGGACTAATTTTATCAGTTATTGGAGTAATATTGATATATGATGCAAGGGGTATTTCGAAGAAAATGTTTAGTTTTGGAGATCAAAATGAAGCGACAGCTGGACTTAAGATACTTGGATTTTTTATATCAATGATAGGAGTTTTAATCATATATTTTAATATATAAAGGAAATATAAGTTATGGGAACAAAGAAGGTAGAAGATAAACAAAGCAAAATGCAAAAAAAGAAAAGAAGATTAATTGTTATGTTTTGTATAATTGGAATATTATTAATGCTAGTTGTAGGATTTTTTGTAGGAAAATTAGTATATCATTTAATGGAGGAAAAGGGTTCACTTAAAGATGTAGAAATGAATATACTACATTTAGGAGAACAAACAAATCGGAGAGCAGGAGGGAGAGGATAATTTGACATCAGAAAATGACAGTAAAACAAAAGAGCCAGAAGTGACTCAAACTCCAGAGCCAACAGCAATACCAGCAGAAAAACAAAAGGAGCCAGCATATTACATAAAAGTGAATTATGGAGCAAATGTTGTAACAATATACAAAAAGGCTTCAAGCCGGAGAATATACTGTACCAGTAAAGGCAATGGTATGTTCGTGCCGGAACATCAACACCAACTAAAGGCGTATATCCAATGACAGACAAATATACTTGGAGAGCATTAGTTCGGAAATGTATATGGACAGTACGCATGCAGAATAACAGGCTCTATATTATTCCATTCAGTTCCATATGAAAAACAAGATAAATCAACCCTTGAATGGTGGGAGTATGATAAATTAGGTGAAACAGCTTCATTAGGCTGCATAAGACTAACAGTACAAGATGCAAAATGGATATATGATAATTGTATTAAAGGTACAAAAGTAGAATTTTATTCAGATGAGAACCCAGGTCCACTTCGGAAAACCTACTGCACAAAAAATAAGTGAGGATGTAGAAGTTAGAAATTGGGATCCAACAGATCCAGACAAAAAGAACCCATGGAAGGAATATGTAGATAGGGAGCAAGAGCCAAGTAATTCACAAGCTAACACAAATAATACAAATAAAGCAGATAAAACTAATAATACTACTAATAGCAAAAACAATACTAATAATAATGTAAGTAAACGGAAACAGTATACTGAGTGATTAATAAATTGGCAGACTTAAGGTCTGCCTAAATATATAAAATGGAGGAATTAATAATGTTAAATAAGTATGAGCCAAATGAATTTGAAGAGGATATATATAAAGAATGGAACGAGAATGGATATTTCACACCAGTAGTAGACAAAACAAAAACACCATATACAATAGTAATTCCACCACCAAATGTAACAGGAAAATTACATATGGGACATGCTTTGGTTATGACACTTCAAGATATATTAATAAGATACAAAAAATTAAGAGGCTTTAATACTCTTTGGATACCAGGAACAGACCACTCAGCAATTGCAACAGAGGTAAAAATCGTAGAAAAACTAAGAAATGAAGGAAAATCAAAAGAGGGTATAGGAAGAGAGGCTTTTTTAGAGGAGGCGTGGGACTGGACTCGTAAATATGGAGGAACTATCATAAGTCAGTTGAAAAGATTGGGATGTAGTTGTGATTGGACAAGAGAAAGATTTACTATGGATGAGGGGCTTTCAAAAGCAGTAGAGCATGTATTTGTTAAGATGTATGAAAAGGGAGCAATATATAGAGGAAATAGAATGATAAACTGGTGTCCAACCTGCAAAACTTCATTGTCAGATGCAGAGGTGGAGCCAGAAGAAGAAACATCACATTTATGGTACATTAGATATTATACAAAAGATAAGAAGGAATATGTAACAGTTGCAACCACAAGACCAGAAACAATACTAGGAGATACAGCAGTGGCAGTAAATCCACAGGATGAGAGATATAAGAATATGTGTGGTAAAAAAGTTATAGTTCCTATTATAAATAGAGAAATTGAAGTAGTTGCAGACGAATTTGTAGAAAAGGAGTTTGGTACAGGATGTGTAAAACTAACACCTGCACATGACTTTAATGATTACGAGGCAGGTATAAGACACAAGTTAGAAATGCCAGAGGTTTTTGACGAAAAAGGAATAATGCTAAATCTAGTGCCAAAATATGAGGGAATGGATTTAATGACAGCAAGAAGGGAGATAGTAAAAGATTTAGAAGAACTAGGAGTGCTAGAGAAAATAGAGGACTATACACATAATACTCCGAAATGTTATAGATGCCATAATACAGTTGAGCCAAGAATATCAATGCAGTGGTTCATGAAAATGGAGGAGCTTGCTAAGCCAGCAATGGAGGTTGTTAAATCAGGAAAAATAAGATTTGTTCCAGATAGATTTGATAGAACATATTTCCACTGGATGGAAAATATAAAAGACTGGTGTATATCAAGACAAATTTGGTGGGGGCATAGAATACCAGCATATTATTGTGAGGACTGCGGAGAAATCATGGTAAACAAAGAGGCACCAGAAAAATGTACAAAATGTGGAGGTAAAAAAATACACCAAGATCCAGACACACTAGATACATGGTTTAGCTCAGCACTTTGGCCATTTTCAACCATGGGATGGCCAGATGAAACAGAGGATTTAAAATATTTTTATCCTACAAATACACTAGTTACGGCTTATGATATAATTTTTTTCTGGGTTGCGAGAATGATATTTTCGGGGCTAGAGCATACTGGAAAACCACCATTTGATACAGTATTTATGCATGGATTAGTTAGGGATGCACAGGGAAGAAAAATGTCAAAGAGTTTAGGAAATGGAATTGACCCGATTGATATAATAAAAGATTATGGAGCAGATTCTTTAAGATTTTCATTAGTGCAAAATATGACATTAGGAAATGATGTAAAATATTCAAGTGAAAAGGCAGGGGCTGCTAAAAATTTTGCAAACAAGATTTGGAATGCAGCAAAATTTGTAATATCAAATACTGATAAAGAAGCCTTGGAGGCCTATAAAAAAGAAGACTTAACAGCAGAAGACAAATGGATTTTAAATAAACTAGATAAATTAGTCTGTGAAGTGACAAACCATATTGAAAAATATGAAATAGGAATTGCAGCCAATAAAATTTATGATTTTATTTGGAGTGAATATTGTGATTGGTATATAGAAATGAGTAAGCCAAGACTATATAGTGAAGATGGTAAAACAAAAGCAGCTGCTATATATGTTCTTAACCATGCTCTTGTAACATTTTTGAAATTATTACACCCATTTATGCCATTTTTGACAGAGAAAATATACAAAGAGTTACAAAACGGAAGTATAATGCTTGAAAAATGGCCTGAGATAAAGAAAAAATTTGAATATGAGGAGGAAGAAAGAAATATTGAAGCTATAAAAAATATAATTGTAAATATAAGAAATGTAAGAGCAAGTATGAACGTAGTGCCAAGCAAAAAAACAAAGCTTATATTTGTTACAGAGAAATATAAGGAGCTTATAAATTTTTCAAGTGAAATTTTAAAGAAGCTTGGATATGCAGAAAGCATAGAGGTGGAAAAAGATAAGAGGAATATTCCAAGTAATGCTATATCAATTGTAGGTGAAGGGATTGAGGTGTTTATTCCTTTTGAAGAGCTAGTAGATATCGAAAAAGAATTAGAAAGATTAAATGGAGAAAGAGATAAGTTAGAAGCAGAAGTGAAAAGAGCTAGTAAGATGCTAGAAAATAAAGGGTTTGTAGAAAAAGCACCTAAGGAGAAAATTCAAGAAGAAAAAGCAAAACTTGAAAAATATAAAGAAATGTTAGAAACAGTAGAGAAAAGAATAAGCGAAATGAAATAGTATATAAAAGCCATATGTTTTCTTTAAGATAAATATATGGCTTTTATTAAAAAAGTTTAAATATAACAAAAGATAGGAATAATATAAATGGTGATTAAATGGAACTTTTTATAGAAATAGTAAAATTTATAATTTATTCAAGCATTATAGTATTAGTTTCAAAATTAGTATTAGTAAAGCTTTTAAGAAAGATTGCAGAAATATTAGACTTAAGTCCAAAAGCAGTTGGAAATGTAGCAGGATTTGCAACCTCAATGCCAGAATTATTAACTGTGTTTTTTTCTTCACTTCAAGAGCTTTATGGAACTAGTATGTATAATATAATTAGCTCAAATGTAATCAATTTCTTGCAATACATTTGGTCTATAATAATAAATAAAAATATTAAAGTACTTAGAAATAGGGCTTTAAAAATAGAACTAAGCATGTGTATAGCAACAATAATTATACCCATAGCTATGATTGCAGTAGGAATAGAAGCAAATTTAACAATAGTACCAATATTCCTTCTATTATTTGTATTGTTATATTATATAAAAGGAAATGCATATAAAATACACAAGATAAGCGAAATGAGTACAAAAGAGACAAAGGAAATCGAGGAAGAAAAAAAGTGGGTAAAAAACAAACAGCAATTGGCTCTTATAAGCTTTATAAAACTATTGGGAGTAGGTGTGATATTATTTGTTGTAGGAAATTGGCTTGGAGATACTCTTGATACGTTAAGCAATGCCTTCAATATTCCACAAGCAGTAATAGGAATTATATTGGGATTTGTAACAAGCATTCCAGAATTAATAACATTTGTAGAAGCTCAAAGACATCATAGTAAAAATACAAATGATACACAAGGAGTAATAGAGGCAACTAGTAACCTTTTTGCTTCAAACATGTTAAATTTATTTGTGATAGAAAGTATTGGAATAATCACATATATCATAATTACTTAAAATATAGAAAAGGTTTATTTTAATAAGTCGTAAAAGAGTAATAAAGTTGAAAAGTAAATTACCTAAAGTTAGTTTATTAAGGACGCTGTATGATTGGTAGGATAAAGATAGAACAGTAATAGGAATTTATAAAATTAATAGTTACCAATAGAATATATGTACCGTGGTACAAGCTAAATTACAGTTAATGAATTTTGTAAAAATTGACAAGTCAACATAAAAGTAGTATAATAAAGGTGTACCTTAATAAACTAATTTAGGGACTAGTCATCCCGCATAGGTTAAGCTGATAGCATATACCTATGTAAATGGAGGATTTTCGAAGTGGAACAGCAGAAAACACTCGTAGAACTGATCCAAGAGATGAAAAAAATTTCAACTGTGGTCACAGAGCGGGTAGAAGACTTCAAGGGCGAGAAATTGAACATAAATACAATTGACACTTTGCGCTATTTGGCAACGTGGAGCGAAGCTCTGAAGGATACACTTCTGGAGCTGATGATTCATCAAGCTGTCACAGAAGCTGCTAAACAGGGGGGAGATTTTCAGGAAGCGATCATGAAGAACCTCAAAAATATGGGATTTGATCCCGCAATCCTCTCCTTTGGCCCGCGGTTTAATGAAGACAGCGACGACGAGTAAGTGACTTCTCCAAGGCAAACTCCCCCGAGCA
>JAAWCC010000146.1 GCA_022792975.1 Clostridia bacterium
CAAAACTAAAACTATCTTTATTTCCTCCCACAAAAAGGGGTTATTTTAAAACAATCTGTTTTATATTTCTAATTTTAAAACAAATTGTTTTAAATGTCAATATAATTTTCAGTAAATTATATATTTTTCTTAGAGAAACCAATCAAAACACATTACAATATTGTAAAACTATTGGGAAAGAAGTCATAAAACGAATTTGATTAGAAAGGATGCAATACTAAAATATGAAGACCAGAATAAAAGATTTAAGAGAAGATAAAGACTTGGGTCAAAAAAATTTAAGTGATTTTTTAAATATATCACAAGTAGCATATTCGTATTATGAACTAGGCAGAAGAAGTATACCAGTAGAAATGCTCTGCAAAATAGCAGACTATTACAATACAAGTGTGGACTATCTATTATTCAGAACAGATGACCCTAATCCCTATCCAAAAGAAAAAGAATAGGAGTAATCAAAAAAAGTGCCAGCCTTAAACTGACACTTTTTATTTTAAACACATTAACTTTAATTCTGAGCGGAATTTTTAAGCATCTCCAAATGAGAAACTAATAATCCCTCCATATTAGCTTTAAATGCATCAAATTGTCTTTGCATTTCAGAAAGCTCCATACGTTTCTGCTCTATTGCAGAATCAATTTTAGCAATCTCTCCTTGAGCAGAAGCTTGTGCTTCACTTACTATTGTGCTTGCTTTTTCTCTTGCTTCATTTTTTATATCTTCTGCGGCTGATTGCGCCATAACTAAAGTGCTTTGCAATGTTGCTTCCATTTGTCTATATTTATTTACCTCTTCATTAAGATGTTCAATTGTCTTTCTAGAATCATTCGCTTCTTTGTAGATTTTTTCATAATCTAATGTAAGCTCATCCAAAAAATCGTCCACTTCTTCAGTGCTATATCCATTTAATGCTCGCTTTGAAAATTTTTTGTTTTCAATGTCTAAAGGTGTTATCATAAAACTTTCTCCCTTCTAGTTAGTTATAATCAAATAAAGACGAAATCTAGTGTCAATTTCGCCTTTAAAAGTCTTTTCTTAAATTATTTTAGCCATGATACTGAAAGTTTAGACTTCACTTCATCCCTTCCCATTTCATTAGCTATATCATAATTTGCTGGCGCTATTAAAAATATTGAGTTAGATATTTTTTGTATATGACCATTTAAAGCATAAACGCCACCACTTATGAAATCTACTACTCTTCTTGCTACATCTTTATTTACATATTCTAAATTAACTATACAAGCTTTTCTTTCCTTCAAATATTGGCAAATCTCTTCTGATTGATCAAAAGTGGTTGGTTGAGAAATAACCATCTTTACTGGATTTCCTTGAGGCATATTTACGACTTTACTTTTCTTTCCAAAAAACCTTCTATCGTCCTCTTCATCTTCTTCATCCTCATATTCTTGTTCATATTCATTTTCTAATTCTTCTTCATCATCCTTTTCTTGCTCTACCCCAAAAAAGTTCCAGATTTTACTCATAGCTCCTGCCATTTGCCATAACCTCCAATTTTTCCTTTGTAATTTTCTATATCTAGTATCTTACTTTTTGAGCATTTTGTCAATAGTTTTTCATAATTGTAATATTTTTTTAATTGTTTCGTAACATTTTCGTAACATTATGTTCTAGGATTAACTAATATCTTATCATACTCATTAACTGACTTCATAGCTCTAATATCATTTTCGTCATATCCAAGGTCAACTAAATCCGATGTCGAATAATTATCTATAATAGAATAATTTTTGTTTTGTTTTTTTATATTTACTAGAATTTTGTCACTATATCCCGATCTATTCCTTATAACATAGTTTAACCCTCCCTCTTCTATTATAGCCGAATTAGGAACTTTTAAACCTGAATAACTCCACCAAATTACATCTATGGAAATTTTTCTATAAGATATTAAATATTCTACTGCTTTATTGGTTCTAAATATTATCATAACTTCTCCGACTTTCTTGTTGTATAATTGCTTCTATATCAGCATCTACTTCAGTACCATCAGATAGTCTAATTGTAATTGCTTTTCCGTACAGTGGCGTTATGGGCCTCCTCTGAATTCAAGAAAGTAACAATATAGCACTCAAAATTGTTTACTACTTTACCCGCTTCTAAACTTGTAGGTATCATTTGACCAGTTTTAAGATTATAACCTTCCAATAGTTTCTTATTAAAGTTTATGAAATTTTCTGGTTTTAATTCCTCTTCTAATCCATCAACTCTATATGAAACTACTCCTCCCATCTCTGCCTTTATATACTCCTGACCATTATTTAATTCCTGTTCATATCTTCTTCTTTGTTCAATCAGGCCATTTATATGAGACCCTGATGGGCTGAGTTCTCCTGTAATTTTTGCTTTCTTTATTAATGCATCTGATATATTCGTTTTATATTCTTCTATATCACTTAAATTATTTGTAGAGAGCATTCTTGTTAGATACCCATCTATTTGTTTGTCTAGCACCTGAATATCAGCTGAATATATGTCTGTCTGACCTTCTAATGCCTCTCCAATTTCTACATCAAGTTGTGCAATCTTTTCTTTTAAATCCTGCTCATTACTACTATAATACCTAAAAACGTTTTCTCCTTTTGAAACTTTTGCACCCTCCTGCTTTATCTCAATCAATCCATTTTTTGAGTTTTCACCTTTTAGAACCTTTTCATCCCTTATTACATATCCATATACAGTTTCTTCCTGATATATCCTTCCATTTTCCACAGCAAAGCTCTGGACTGGTTCAACAACTAATCTTATCAAGCTAAACAAGAAAAGACTTAAAATAACACACGCAAGAACAAGTGATAATATGAATGGTATTTTTTTGTTTAGTTTAATTCTTTTTCTATTCTCACTCATTCCTTCTCTCCTTATCTTAAAGACTTTTCTTTAGTATTTCCTCTATGATATCCTCTATATTTCCAGTATTTTCAATCCAAATAGCTGCTTCATTTCTTCTAAACCATGTAAGTTGTCTTTTTGCATATCTTCTACTTTCCATTTTAATTTTTTCTACCATTTCATTAATTGTAATTTTTCCGTCTAAATATTCCTTCGTTTCTTTATATCCTAAAGCTTGCATCGCTGTTGGAAGCTCTTTATATTTTTCTAAAATTCCCTTCACTTCATTAATTAGCCCTTGCTCTACCATCAAATCAACTCTTTTGTTTATTCTTTCGTATAGCTTGTCTCTTTCCATATTTATAATAAAAAGTTTATAATCAAATTCTACTCCATTTTTTCTCGATTCCATATCTAGCTGTGTTTTTGTTTTTCCTGTTTCTTTATATATTTCTAATACCCTAATAATTCTTTTTTCATCATTTGGAGATATTTTTTCCATTGCAGTTTTATCTATTTTACAAGCTTCTTCATATAAAACTTCTAGCCCTTCTATTTGTGCTCTTTTTTCTAGCTTTTTCCTATATTCCTCATCAAATTTTATGTTAGGATACTCAATTCCATATATAATAGAATTAATATAAAGTCCGTGTACCTCCTACAACTACTGGTGTTTTCCCTCTTGATATTATATCCCTTATATGCCCCTCCGCTTGCCTTTTATATTCTGCGACACTATATCTCTCACTTGGAGAAACAAAATCTAGCATATAATGCGAAATTCCACTCATTTCCTCTTTGTTAGGTTTTGCACTTCCGATATTCAATTCTTTATATATTTGCATTGAATCTGCCGAAACTATTTCTCCATCTATTTTTTTTGCAATTTCAATTGATATTGCTGTTTTTCCGTACCGCAGTTGGTCCTGCAATAACTATTACTTTTGGTCTAGACATTTTGTTCTCCTTAATTTATCCTAATATATCACGTACAAATCCGCCTATATAACTTGCCTCAATAACAAGTATTACAATAAAAATTGCAAGCATAATTATTACACGTTTTCCTGCCTTATCTGCCTCTATTGCTTTATCTTTAAGCTTTCCAAATATATTCCCGAGCACTCCAAACACTATCATTGAATTAATTGGTGTAAATAATAACTGCATACTAACAAGCGCATCTCTTAAAGCAAGATCACTCTTAACATTTATACCACTTGTTGCAGCACTTCCAACTATTGATGTGACAAAGTACATTATAATCATTCCGAACTAATATATAGCCTATCCTCTTTGCTGGCTCATAAGAATTTGTATTGTGATATATTACTGCGCATGCTAACGCAAATACTATAAATGCAATAATTTTAACTATTGTCATCTTTTGTTCCCCCTTTATTTTCTTCTTGCAAATTTTCTTTCTATGTCCATTTTACTTAGTTTTATCGCTGTTGGTCTTCCATGTGGGCAAGTGAATGGATTTGGAAGTTTTAGTAATTTTTCAAGCAGGCTTTCTACTTCTTCTACTGTTAATGCCATGTTTGCTTTTACTGCTGCTTTACATG
>JAAWCC010000147.1 GCA_022792975.1 Clostridia bacterium
ATTTAATGAAATTTTCCTAACCTATTTATTTATCTTATTTAATCAATAATCTACTTAATCCAATAATTTAATCTTATTTAATTCTTAAATATCCTAATTCCTCCCAACTGTTGTAAGCTAAGTTAATTTTAAATAACAGCCTTGGCTTTGAGCCTGCTCTGTTTTTATCAATAACACACGCATAATATCTTATATTAGGATCGTCAGATTTTTCTATGTCAAAAAATTCTGTGTCCACTTCGTTTAAGGAATATTCATATTGGTCTAAGGAAGCATTATGAATTTGTTTTACTAGACTTAAGGTGTCTAAAACCTCTTTTACTGTTCTGCTTGCCGATAAATCATTTACAGTTAAATTCAGTGGCAATGTTGAATTTTCTGTTAATTGCATAGTCGAGCCTATAAAAATATTAAAATTTTGAGCCAAATTAGATAAAATAGTAGCAGTTCTTTTTATGGCATCTGAGTTGCCTATATTATCAGTATCTGCTTTTAATGTATCATAGAAAATATACTGAATTTGCTCTTTATAGTAATAATTTTTAATTACTTTATTTAGTTCATCATTTGTATGATCTGTTATATTTATAAAATAAATTGAATTATTTAATTCTTTATTTAACCAATCAGTTATAATAGTTAACTTATTAAAATCAGTAGAATATTTTTTTAATCTTGCTATAAAATCCTTCTGCGATTCCCCAGCCTTTTTTATAATATATCCATCCTCGTCAACATCAACATGAGCACCATCATAAGCTCTAAATTTTAATTCAAGTAACTCTCCCTCGCTAACTTTTAAAGACTGTCCATGCAAGCTTTGAATTTGAGGATTGTTTATAACCGTTGTTATTAGGCAGAGCTTCATTTTTTCCTCTGACATTTCATTAGAAATAACCAAAACCTTTTTCTTATGAACAAAAGCTATAAAAGCAGCCAAATTTATTGTAAACCTACTTTTACCTGCATTTGAGGGCATAGCAAAAGACATAGCTTCACCCCTTCTTATTCCTTTAAAAACACTAGAAAGTATGGGGAAGGGAAGAGCTAGTCCATTTACTAAGTTATTATCTCCAGAGGTTAAGAAATTAAAAGCATCTTCATTTAAAACAGCCTGCTTAAATTTTGAAGTAACCTCAGCCTGAGAAACCGCACTTTCGACTTCTTCTATTGACATTTTATTATATAAATCATAATTTATAATATCAATTATTTTGTCTTGAATTGTTTTGATAGGAATTCTTATATAATTTTTCCTTAAAACAAAAAGCTTCCTAAGCTCAACATAAATTTTCTCAAAATCATATTTTTTACTTCTAACTTTTAATTTAAAATCATCCTTTAACGGAAAAATTTCTTCAACATTTTTTGCAAAAGTAAAACCACTCTTAGCAAGCTCAGAAGCATATGCCTCTCCATCTGAAAATAAAACTAATCTATAAAGATTAGTAATTGTATCATTTGCAAAATAGCAATCATCATGTAAAAAATAATATCTACTTATAGCTTTAGGATCACTTAATAAAAGCCCAATATAAGTTTCTTCAAGCTCTTCATCTATAAGCTCCTTTGGGTATGTAGAATTATATTCTTCAATATCTGAAGTATTAAAAGCATCATTTGTCTGAGAATTTTTAGGTGGAAGGTTTTCATCCTCGGAAATTGACCAGCTATATTTTAAATTTTGTAGCTCTAAAACAGCAGCATCAAAATCCTTATTATCTAAAAGATCTTTAATATGTTTGATTTGAGGTCTATTAGATGCAGTGACTGGAATTTGCTCTAATAGACTATGTAATTTTTCAATCATTTCAGGGTTCATTAAGATACCATCCTTTTTCTTTTTTATTACATTATATCGTAATCTTTTTTAGAACTCAAGATGGTTATTGAATAAAAATTTATAATTTAAGATTTTAACTTGCTTTGTTTGAATATGGTTTTTTTTCATCTGTCATTTCTACTAGGTAATCTATACTTGTATTGTAAAATTTTGCTAGTTTTTTTAAGGCATCAATTGGGATTTGTCTTTTTTCAGCTTCATATTGTTGATAAGTATTTTGCTTGCAATTCAGTATTTTGGCTATTGTTGCTTGAGTAATGTCATTATCCTCTCTAAGACTTTTTAATCTCATAATAATCATCCTTTTTGTTTTTCCTTTTTAATTATTATAAAATATCTCAAAAAGAGATATTGACAATTATCTCATTATGTGATACTATATATTTAGCTGCAATATCTCAAAATGAGATAAAGGATAAAAGCATTTTTATGGGTGGGAATAAAAATAGTTCGATTTTTATTGGTTTTAACTTTGGCTATTTTTATTCTTTCCCATAAGAATGCTAATAATATAAATGGAACTTTCTAGTATCAGTATAGATATAATATCAATTTATAGCTTTTAATTGAATAAAAAGCTATAAATTGATAAGGAAAGCAATATAAAACCAAGGAAAACAATTTTAAATAAACAAAAAAGAAAAGGAGAACCAAATAATGAACAAAAGGATAAACCAACAAAAACGCGAAGAAGGTATTACCTTAATCGCTTTAATAGTCATGATTATCATGATAGTTATCTTAGCATCAGTAACAATATCTAAGATAGCTGGGAATCAAGGACTAATAGATGTAACCGCAGATGTAGCCGAAAACTACGAGGTTGTATCATATAAAGAACAAATAGAGCAGGTTGTACATAGTACAATAATTAGCTATTCAGCAAAAGGAGAGACACCAACCCTAATAGATATAGCAGAAGCATTAAATTTTGAGGAATGGGTAAGAAGTGCGATAGCAAATACAGACACATCAATAACAAATGGAGATATAATAGTAACAGTAGATAGAGGATATGTATATCAGGTATTCTATGATAGTGTATATGGAAAAGTAGTAGTAGATTATATAGGAAAAGTACCAGAAGGTGGTGGGGGAGAAGACCTAGTGAAGAACC
>JAAWCC010000148.1 GCA_022792975.1 Clostridia bacterium
CTTGAAAAAAGTTAAAAACCAATATATAATATAGCTTGGATAAAATTAAATTTGGAGGAGCAAAAGATATGGCAACAAGAGATAAAAATATATGGATTTTAATAGTATTCATATTTGCAGGAATAGTTGTAGGAGGATTACTTGGACAACTTGCATCAGGGATAGACTTTTTATGGTGGTTAGGTTACGGAGAAAGCTTCGGACTATCAGAACCGGTTGTGTTAGATTTGAGTATAATAACACTTACATTTGGTATAACAATAAAAATAAACATAGCAAGTATAATAGGAATGGCAATTGCTTTGTTTATTTATAGAAAAACCTAAATTAAGGTATTATAGCTATATGGGGGTTGAAGTCAAAGGACTTAGAAAGGATTTATTAATGACGTTAACAATGAAAGAATTACCCATATCAGAAAGACCATATGAAAAATTAGAAATATATGGAGGAAAAAGGTTATCAAATTCAGAACTATTGGCAATAATAATAAAAACTGGCACTAAAGAAGAAACAGCAATATCGCTTGCACAAAAGATATTAGGCTTAAATAATCAAAAAAATATGAGCGATTTGAGGTTTCTTCAAAATATTAGTATTGAAGAGCTATGCCGAATAAAGGGTATAGGAAAGGTAAAAGCAATACAAATAATTGCAACTTGTGAGCTTGCTAAAAGGATGATGTCACCTAGTGACGTACAAAGTATAATAATTAAAAATTCACAAGATATAGCCAATCTACTAATGAATGAAATGAAATACGAAAAAAGAGAGATTGCAAAAATTGTACTTTTAAACATAAAAAATGTTGTGCAAAAAATAATTGATTTATCATTTGGAGGGACAAACTTTGCAATGTTAGAACCAAAAGACGTACTTTATGAAGCAATAAAATCGAATGCACCAAAAATAATAATTGTACATAATCATCCAGGGGGAGACCCGACACCAAGCAATGCTGATATAAATGTTACAAGAAGAATTATTGCAGCAACAGAGATTATGGGGGTAGAAATGCTAGACCATGTTATTATTAGTGAAAATGGGTGCCAAAGTGTGATGAAATATATATAGGAGGTTTTTTATATGGGACTATTTAATTTAGGTTCAAAAGATATAGGAATAGATTTGGGAACAGCAAATATACTTGTAACATTAAAGGGAAAAGGAATTATATTGGTGGAGCCATCAGTTGTTGCAATAGACAGAAAGACAGGAATGATAAAGGCAACAGGAGAAGAAGCAAAGGAAATGCTAGGTAGAACACCAGATCAAATAAAAGCAGTAAGACCATTAAAAGATGGAGTAATTGCAGATTTTACAGCAACAAGACTAATGCTTAAGAATTTAATGGAAAAGATATCTTCAAGATATAATTTAGGAAAACCAAGAGTTGTTGTTGGTGTTCCATCAGGTATTACAGAGGTAGAAGAAAGAGCGGTTGAGGAGTCTGTAATGCATGCAGGTGCAAGAGAAGTATATTTAATGGAGGAGCCAATGGCAGCAGCAATTGGTGCAGGGCTTGATGTTGCAGAGCCAAGTGGAAATATAATTGTAGATATTGGTGGCGGAACAACAGAAGTAGCTGTAATTTCCCTTGGGGGAATAGTAATTAGTAATTCTTTAAGAATTGCAGGAGATGAATTAGACGAGGATATTGTAAATTATATAAAAAGAAAATACAATACAGCAATTGGAGAGACAACAGCAGAAGAAATTAAAAAAGAAGTGGGATGTGCACTTCCACTTATGACAGAAAAGAAGGTAGAAATTAGAGGAAGGGACCTAGGAACAGGACTTCCAAAAAATATAATTATTACCTCAACAGAAGTTCAAGAGGCAATGCAGGAGTCTATAACAGATATAATAGATGTAATAAAGGCAACTCTAGAAAAAACCCCACCAGAGCTTGCATCAGATATAATGGAAAAAGGAATAATACTTGCAGGTGGAGGAGCATTAATTGAAAATCTAGACAAATTAGTGAGTGAAAGAACAGGAATGCCTGTATTTATTGCAGAAGCGCCATTAGAATGTGTGGTAAAAGGTACAGGAAAAACACTTGAGGATCTAGAAAAGCTAAAAGCAGTTTTATTGAGTGCTAGAAAAATGAAATAGTAAGAAAGGATAGATTTAAGTGTATAAGAAAAAATCAAAGCTTATAGGAATAGCAATAACAATATTGATACTAATATTATTAGTCTTTTTTTCTAATGTAAAATCAGGAAGTCTGTCATACATAGAAAATGCTTTTTCTAAAGTAGTTATGCCACTTCAAAGCCGGATACACTTATCTAAAAAATAAAATTTCAGGTAATTCAAGCTTTTTTACCAATATTGATATATTAAAAGAGGAAAATGAAAAACTGCAGGAGGAAAATAGCAGACAGGCACAGAGCCTCAGAGAGCTAGAAATTATAAAGGCGGAAAATGAAACCTTGAAGGAATATTTAGGATTGACACAAAAATATTCAAATTTTGAAACAATACCAGCATATATAATTAGCAAGGATATAAGCAATTATAGCAAAACTTTTGTAATAAATGCAGGAAAAAGGGATGGAATAAGAGAAAATATGACAGTTATCTCAGAAGAAGGCTTAGTTCGGATATATAATATCAGCAAATGATAGCTCAGCAAAAGTACAAACAATAATAGATACATCAAATTCCGTGACAGCAAAGTTAACTCATTCAGATGATAGCATAACCTGTAAAGGGAGCCTAAATGATAAAAGATTAAAAGCGACATATATTCCAACAGATGCAGATATATCAGAAGGAGACAATATAGAAACCTCAGGAATGGGGGGAATTTATCTAAAGGGTATAACAATAGGAAAAGTAAAGGAAGTTGTAAATACACAAAACATTTTAGATAGGTATGCTTGGATTGAGCCAGCTGTTGATTTTGATAAGCTTGAGACAGTTTTAATAATAACAAATTAAAGGAGAAGTAATGAAAAAAGCCATAGCAATATTAATATTATTTGTAATATTTATAGTAATATATTTTTTACAATTAAATTTATTTAGTTGGTTTACAATTGCAGGAGTAAAGCCCAATATCTTTATAATATTAGTGCTTTTTATTGGACTTTATGCAGGTATAAAAATGGGGACTACATTTGGAGTAGTATTCGGATTTATAATAGACATTTTAGGCAGCAGTTTGATTGGTGGATCGGCACTTGCTTTAGGAGTAATAGGCTTTTTGGGAGGCTATTTGGAGAAAAATTTATCAAAAGATAGTAAAATTACAGTAATGTTAATGGTAATAGTTGCAACGGCTGGATATGAAATATTTATGTATTTATATAGAGGCACAATCCTTTCCGCAAATATAGAGATGGGAGAATTTATAAAAATATTATTTATAGAATTATTCTTTAATACTCTACTTACAATAATACTTTATCCTCTTATGCAAAAGGGGCGGATATAAAGTGGAGGAAATATTTAAAAATCCACAAATATTAACAAGATATTTTTAAGAAAAAAGGAGACATTTTGGAAAACTTTAAAAAAAAGAAAGCACCGAATATAAATTTGAGATTTAATGCACTAAGCATACTTGTATATGTTGTTGGTGCTATTCTTGTTATACGATTATTTAGTCTTCAAATTGTAAATGGTGCTACATATAGAGAAACATCAAACACAAGACTTACAAGAGAAAGCATATTATATGCTGCACGTGGAAATATTGTTGATAGAAATGGAAGTATAATTGCAGGAACAGAAATGACTTTTGCACTTGAATTGTATAAGACAAAATTAGATAATGAAGTCTTAAATAATTCAATACTTGCTGTGATAAATACCTTAGAGGAAAATGGAGATAAATATACGGATACATTTCCAATAAAGATAAATCCAATTGAATTTGACTTTTCAAATGAAAGCAGAAAAAACGATTGGCTAAAAAAATATAATTTAGCAGAAGATACAAATCCAGAGGAGGCTTTTAATTATTTTAAAGACAGATATGATATAAAACATGAAAATATAGAAGAGGTAAGAAAAATCTTAACAGTAAGATATAGAATTACATCAGAAGGGTATAGTGCTACAAAATCGCTTACAATATCAAATAGCATAAGTAGGAAAAGTGCATTAATATTTGATGAACAAAGCTATAAATACCCAGGAATAGACGTTGTTATAAACTCACAAAGAAGTTACCCAAATGGAAATCTTGCAGCTCATATACTTGGTTATGTAAGTTCAATAAGAAAAGAACAATATGAAGAAAATAAAGAAGCAGGATATACAATGAATGACTTATATGGTCAAAATGGAGTTGAATACGTATTTGAAAACTACTTAAAAGGAAAAAATGGAAAAAAACAGATTGATATGTCAGTGGATGGAGAATTTGTAAATGAATATACAGAAGAAGAAGCGATTTCTGGCTCAAATGTCGTACTTACCATAGATGCAAATTTACAAGCGGTAGCAGAAAATGCTCTTGAGGAAACAATTACAAAATCAGAAGAAATATCAAAAGACGCAAAAGATGCAGATTCTGGTGCAATAGTAGTAATGAATGTAAAAACAGGAGAGGTACTTGCAATGGCAAGTTATCCAACATATTCTCCAAGCTCATGGAATGGTGGAAGGATAGAACAAGAGGCTTGGAACAATTATAATTCGGAGGCTGCCAATAGACCTTTTATTAATAGAGCGATAGCAAGTGCATATGCGCCAGGCTCGACATATAAAATGGTAACAGCAGTAGCTGCCCTTCAAACTGGTAATGCAACAATAAAGGAAAAAATTAACGATACAGGTGTGTATCCTAGAGGGCACAATCCAAAATGCTGGATATATGATTCAAGACATATAGGACACGGATATTTGAATGTAACTGATGCAATAAAGCATTCATGTAACTACTTTTTCTTTGAAATGGGGTATAGACTTGGAATTGAGAATCTAAATAAGTACGCTAGACAATTTGGACTTGCTTCAAAGACAGGAATAGAGCTTCTTGGAGAGACAACAGGAACCTTAGCAAGTCCAGAAGTTACAAAAGCAAAAGGAGAAATTTGGACCTTGGGATACACCTTGTCTGCTGCTATTGGTCAGGGAGATAATAACTTTACACCAGTCCAAATGGCAAAATATATGAGTATTCTAGTAAATGGAGGAAAACAAGTTAATCCAAGCATTGTGAAAACAGCTATAAATTCAGATGGAACAGAAGTAGACAAAGCTGCAATGCAAGAGGCAGTTAATAAAAGATTAGGAATCAGCCCAAATGATAATCCAGATATAGAAATTGCAGAAGAAAATCTAAAAGCAATAATGGAAGGAATGAAGGGAGTTACATCAGAAGTAGGTGGAACTGCATATAATGTGTTTAGAAATTTCAATATAGAAATTGGGGGGAAAACAGGCTCTGCACAGACAGGAGCAAATGGTGAGAGAACGAATGCATGGTTTGTAGGCTTTGCACCATATAATAATCCAGAAATTGCGGTTGCATGTATTGTGGAAAATGGAGGAACTGGTTCGATTGCGTGCTATCCAGCAAGAGATGTTATCGCACAATACTTTGGAATGAATGCTACACGGAATTGATGAAAATATAACAGCCATACCAGTAACTGAAATGTCAAACTAAAGTAATATAGGTTTAAAATAGATATGTCACATGTAAATTGAAAAATAAATATTGAAAGAGAGTACCAAAAATGATATTGTTTAAATAACCACAAACAAACAATATTAGGAGGTACTCTCTATGAGTAATAATATCACACAAAAACAAAAATATAAAGAGTCTGTAATAAAATTTTCATATAAATATGGAGTAACAAAGGCAGCAATAAAGTTTGGAGAATGTAGAAGAACAATATATAGATGGAGAGAAAGGTATGATGGAAGTATAAAAAGCTTAGAGGATAAATCAAGAAGACCACACTATCATCCAAACCAACATACA
>JAAWCC010000149.1 GCA_022792975.1 Clostridia bacterium
ATATTTTGTTATAATTTAAAATGAATTAGAATATTTTAAAATGTAGGAGTTTTACTAAAAAAGAGATAAAACCGATATATCAGAAGGAGTAAATTTATGGAAGAAAAAAGATGTGAGAATTGTGAGAAAGATGAAGAATTAGAAAAAATATTAAATGAATATAGACAAGATAAAGATAATCTAATACAAATACTTAATGATATACAAGAACATTATGGATACATACCAACTCAGGCTCGGAATGAGAGCTTCTGAATATTTAAACATACCATATGCAGAGGTTTATGGAGTTGTTACATTCTATTCAAGATTTACTCTAAAGCCAAAAGGAAGGTATAATATAGCAGTATGTCTTGGTACAGCTTGTTATGTCAAGGGATCTGAAAAAATATTAGATAGATTAAAAGATAGACTTAAAATAAATGCACGGAGAGACTACACCTGATGGAAAGTTTTCAATAGAGGAGACAAGATGTATTGGAGCATGCGGTTTAGCACCAGTATTTACTGTTAATCGGAGAGGTATATGGAAAAGCAACAGTCCAAAAGTTAGATCAGATTTTAGACGAATACATGAATAAAGAATAATATGAAGGGAGCAACTTATGAAGTCTTTGGAGGAAATAAATAAAATTAGAGAAGCTAAACGAAAAGAGCTAGATTTGAGAATAAATTTGAAGGCGAATACAATTGAAAAACATATACTTGTATGCCATGGTACAGGCTGTACTTCTTCTAAATCAGAAGATATAATAAAGAATTTAAGAAAAATTATAGAAGAAAAAAATGTGCCAAATACTAGAGTCATTCAAACTGGCTGCTTTGGACTATGTGCCAAAGGACCTATTGTTATCATAAGACCAGAAAATGTATTTTATTCAAATGTAACTCCAAATGATGTAGAAGAAATTGTAGATACGCATTTAATTGAAGGCAAACTTATAGAGAGATTGCTATGCAAAGATATAAATGGTAAGCTTGTGGAAAGATTAGATGAACTCAGCTTTTATAAAAAGCAAATGAGAATTGCGCTGAAAAATTGTCGGAGTTATTGATCCAGAGAATATTGAAGAATATATAGCCTTTGATGGATATAAGGCCTTAGAAAAGGTACTATTTACTATGTCACAAGATAAGGTTATAGAAGAAATTACAAATTCAGGGTTAAGAGGACGTGGAGGAGCAGGCTTTTTGACAGGAAAGAAATGGGCTTTTACAAAAATGGCCCAAGGAAATCAAAAATATGTTGTATGCAATGCAGACGAAGGAGACCCAGGAGCTTTTATGGATAGAAGCATACTAGAGGGAGACCCACATTCAATAATTGAGGCTATGTCAATTGCTGGCTATGCAGTTCGGAGCAAACCGTGGATACATATATGTTAGAGCAGAATATCCAATTGCTGTTGAAAGGTTTAGAATTGCCATTAATCAAGCAAGAGATTATGGGATTTTAGGAGACAATATATGGGGAAGTAATTTTTCTTTTGATATAGAAATAAGACTAGGTGCAGGAGCATTTGTATGCGGGGAAGAAACAGCACTTTTAGAATCAATTGAAGGAAGGTCAGGAAGACCAAGATTAAAGCCACCCTTCCCTGCAAATGTTGGCTTATGGCAAAAGCCTACTTTGATAAATAATGTTGAAACATATGCAAATATCACAAGAATAATACTTAATGGAGCTGATTGGTATTCTAGTATTGGGACAGAAGGCTCAAAAGGAACTAAAGTATTTGCACTTGGTGGAAATGTTATAAATACAGGTCTTGTAGAAGTACCTATGGGAACGACTTTAAGAGAGATAGTCTTTGATATAGGAGGAGGAATCCCAAATGGTAGAGAGTTTAAAGCAGCCCAAACTGGAGGACCTTCAGGTGGATGTATACCAAAAGAGCACCTTGATATAAGTATAGATTATGAGTCTTTGAGTAGTATTGGGTCAATGATGGGATCTGGTGGACTTATTGTAATGGATGAAACAAAATGCATGGTAAATCTTGCTAAATTTTATTTAGGATTTATAGTTGACGAATCTTGTGGGAAATGTACTCCATGTAGAATTGGAACCAAGAGAATGTACGAAATTTTAGATAAGATTACAAAGGGAGACGGAGAAGAAGAAGATTTAGAAAAACTAAAATTACTTTGTGATAATATAAAAAATGCATCAGTTTGTGGGCTAGGACAGTCGGCACCAAATCCTGTTATAAGCACAATGAAATATTTTATGGATGAATATAAGGAGCATGTATTTGATAAAAAATGTAGGACAGGGGAATGTAAAGAGTTAGCTGATATAACTATTGATAATAGTAAATGCAAAGGATGTGGATTATGTAAGAGAAATTGCCCAGTGGAGGCGATTTCAGGAGAAGTAAAGGAGCCACATGTTATAGACAAGGATAAATGTATAAAATGTGGAACATGTATTTCTAAATGCCCATTTCATGCAATTTTCTAAAGCTTTAGCTCGAGCACAGAATTTAGTAATAAGGAGAAAATAAATATGTCAGATTTAATAAAATTAACTATAAATGGAGAAATGGTAGAAGCTCCTGAAGGGACTACAATTTTAGAGGCTGCTAAAAAGGTTAATATTGATATTCCAACACTTTGCTTTTTGAAGGAAATAAATGAAATTGGAGATTGCAGAATGTGCGTTGTTGAAGTCGAAGGAAGGCGTGGCTTTGCAACCTCATGTATACAGAAGGTAGAAGCTGGAATGGTTGTACATACTAATACAGAGAAAGTTATTGAAGCTAGAAAAACAGTTTTGGATTTAATACTTTCTAATCATGATAGAGAATGCTTAACTTGTGTTAGAAATCGGAAACTGTGAATTACAAAGATTAGCCCAGGAGTTTGGCGTAACTGATATAAAATTCCAGGGTGAAAGAAATAGGCATAAAATAGACGATAAATCTCCAAGCATAGTAAGAGATTTTAATAAATGTGTTCTTTGCAGAAGATGTATTTCTACTTGTAAAAACATTCAAGGAATTGGCGCAATTGATTGTACAGAAAGAGGCTTTAATTCTTGTATATCTACGGCTGAAAATTACAGTCTAAATGATGTGAATTGTACTTTTTGCGGACAATGTATTCAAGCATGTCCAA
>JAAWCC010000150.1 GCA_022792975.1 Clostridia bacterium
ACTCTTCAAGCCTATTTTTCAAACAATCACTCCTCTCCTGCAAAAGCAAAGTAAAGTTAACTTTACTTTATTATAGTACCATTTTTTTCTTATGTCAAGTTTCTTTTACATATTTTATTAAAAAATTAATTATTCTTTATCTATTAATTTGCAGCATAATAAATAAGCCTACTTGCACTGATCTATGCACAAGAAGGCTTATTATTAATTTTTTCTCTCTATTAATACAAGGTTATCTGATGTTATAGTATTGGATATGGTGCCTTCAGTATATTTCATATTTTTAGTGAAAACCTTTATTGTATCTCCAATTTTCAAATTAGTATGCTTTATTTCCCTTCCGCTATTGTCTTTAATTGGTACATTATCTAGACAAAGTAAATATGCTGCTGTAACATATAATCTCCCATCCTTGCTAACAGAATGCTCGTTATGCCATTTCATATCACCTTCATATATAGAATAATCTACAAGGTGTGATGGATTCTCAACACCAAAATTATCTTCTTCTATACTTATAATTGTTCCTTCAAATGAAGCTATTTGTTGCTGTCCACTATTGTCCTTGATTTCTTGATTTATCATATTATTCTGAATACTTATATTCTCCTCTTTATTAGTCTTTTCAAATATATTTAGCAATTTACCTCCAAATGTAAACGAAAATATAAAGATAACTACAATTAAAATTCCAAATATTACTCTTTTATTTTTCAAGCTCTAATTACTCCTTATTAAAAAAACAAATGCTCTATCAAGATTTTTATACCCATTCCTATTAGAATGACTCCTCCAAGGATTTGAGCTTTTTTCTCAAATCTATCTCCAAATTTATGTCCTATAACTACTCCTAAAGCTGATATAATAAATGTGACAGCACCAATTGTTAAAATTGATAATAATATGTTAGTTTTCAAAAATGCAAAAGTTATTCCAACTGCTAGAGCATCTATACTTGTTGCAATAGCAAGCACCACCATAGTTTTGAAGCTTATATCATCATCCACTTTTTCCTCTTGTTTAAACACTTCTCTTATCATGTTTATACCAATTAATGAAAGAAGTGTAAATGCTATCCAGTGGTCTATGGCTGTAACCATATTTTCAAAACCTTTTCCTAAAAGAAATCCAATTACTGGCATTCCAGCTTGAAATACTCCAAAATAGATACTTATAATTAGAACTTTTTTTATGCTCAAGTTTTTTATTGATAGCCCTTTACATATAGATATAGCAAAAGCATCCATTGCAAGCCCTATGCCAATTAATAAAACTCCTAATATTTCCATTTAAACCTCTCAAGAATTATTATTTTATTTCTTTTACTTTAAATCCTTCTTCCTCAATAACCTCCTTTATTTTTCCTTCGTCTATCTCTTTATCTGCCTCTAATATAGCTTCTTTTTTGTCTAAATATACCTCTACCTTTTTTACTCCTGATATCTCTTTTAAAACCTTTTCTACTGTCATTTTACAATGATTACAGCTCATACCCTCTATTTTTATTTTCTTTACAATGTTACTCATATTAACATTTCCTCCTTTATTATAGTTTGTTTTAAATCTTCTTAATCTAAGTGCATTTGTTACAACACAAACAGAACTCAAGCTCATTGCCGCCGCACCAAGCATTGGATTTAGTTTGAAGCCGTAAGTTAAAATAAAATATTCCGGCAAGCTACTGGTATTCCAACTAAATTGTAGAAAAATGCCCAAAACAGGTTCATTTTAATATTTTTGATAACTGCTCTACTCAGTCCGAATTGCAGACACTACATCTAGCAAACTATTTTTCATTAATACAACATCTGCCGCTTCTATTGCAATATCAGTCCCTGAGCCAATTGCTATTCCTACATCTGCTCTTGCAAGTGCTGGACTGTCATTTATTCCATCTCCGAACAAAGGCTACTTTTTTATTTTGCTTTTGAAGGTTTGAAACTTCTCCTTCTTTATCTTGTGGTAATACTTCTGAGATAATATTAGTAATTCCAAGCCTTTCTCCTATTTTTTCAGCTGATTTCTTATTATCTCCTGTTATCATAACTATATTAATGTTTTTCTTCTTTAATTCCTTAATTGCCATATAACTTGTTTCTTTTATTTTATCTTCTACTGCAACTATTCCAATTATACTCTCTTCATTTGCAAAATACAATACTGTCTTTCCTTGATTTAATAAATTTTCACTTTCATTCTCTAAAAGTATATTAATATTATTTTCCTTCATAAAAGCAATATTCCCGCCAAAATATTGCTCTCCTTGTATTGTGCCTTTTACCCCTCTACCTGCATTCGAGACAAAATCTTCTACTTGAGATAATTCTATTTTCTCCTCTTGAGCCTTCTCAATTATTGCTTCTGCTAATGGGTGCTCTGAAGCTTTCTCTAAACTTCCTGCTAACTTTAAAAATTCTTTTTCATCTAACTTTGTTACTATATCTGTAACCACTGGCTTCCCTTTTGTTATAGTTCCTGTTTTATCTAAAACAACTGTGTCTACTAAATGTAATATTTCTAGACTTTCCGCTGATTTGATGAGAATACCATTTTCTGCCCCTTTACCAGTTCCAACCATAATGGCAACTGGAGTTGCAAGTCCGAAGTGCACATGGGCATGATATTACCAAAACTGCAATACCTGTTGTTAACGCAAATTCAAAACTTTCTCCTAAGATTAGCCAAATTATTGCTGTCAATGCTGCAATTCCTATAACTACTGGTACAAATACTCCACTTACTTTATCTGCAATCTTTGCAATAGGAGCCTTTGAGCTTCCGAGCATCCTCAACAAGTTTTATAATTTGTGAAAGCGTTGTATTTTCTCCAACCTTAGTAGCTTTTATCTTCAAATATCCATTTTTATTTATTGTACCTGAGATAACCTCATCATTAACCGTTTTTTGCACTGGTATACTTTCTCCTGTTATGCTTGCTTGGTCAACTGATGAACCTCCCTCTATAATCACTCCATCAATAGGAATGCTTCCTCCTGGTCTAATTAAAACAATATCCCCTTGCAAAATTTCGTTAGCTTCAATTTCTTTTTCCTCTCCATCTCTTATAACTATTGCTGTTTTTGGTGCTAAATTTATAAGTTTACTTATTGCATCACTTGTTTTCCCCTTCGACTTCGTCTCTAAATATTTTCCGAAGTGTTATTAAAGTAAGTATCATTCCTGCTGATTCAAAATACATATCCATAGCATATTTTTCAGCAAGCTTTATTTGCCCATGTCCTAAGCCATATCCTATCATGTATATTGCAAATATC
>JAAWCC010000151.1 GCA_022792975.1 Clostridia bacterium
GGGAAAAAGTGGGACTAAGAAATATAAGAAGAGAAGGAGACGAAATACTAAAGAAAAAATCAAAGGATGTAGAGGTAATTGACGATAAGGTAAAAGAACTCATACAAGATATGATAGATACAATGCATAAGTATGATGGAGTAGGGCTTGCAGCAGTTCAAGTTGGAATTTTAAAAAATATAATAGTAATAGATTTGTATGATGAAAAGCCAATTTTAAAACTAATAAACCCTGTTGTTGTAAAGACGAAGGGAAAACAAGAAGTAGAAGAAGGATGCCTAAGCTTCCCAAATAAATATGTTAAAGCAATAAGACCAGAGGAAGTTACCGTTGAAGCAATGGATGAAAATGGTAAAAAGATAAAGGTTACTGGAACAGGCTTACTTGCTCAAGTTTTATCACATGAGACAGATCACTTAAATGGTGTTGTACTAACAGATGTAATGATACCAGGCACAATGGAACTTGTAGAACAAGAGGAAAATGAAAGGAAAAAGAAATAGCATGGATATTCTATTTATGGGGACACCTGATTTTGCAGAAGCATCTTTAGCAAAAATATATGAAGAAGGCTTTAAAATAGTTCGGGGTTGTAACCAACCCTGATAAGCAAAAAAATAGAGGAATGAAGCTTGCACAAGCAGAGGTAAAATGCTTTGCTTTATCTAAAGAATTACCAATATATCAACCTGAAAAAGTAAAAGGAAATGAGGAATTTATTAATAAAATAAAAGAGATAAATCCTGATGTTATATGTGTTGTAGCATATCGGAAAAATACTTCCAAAAGAAATATTAGAAATCCCAAAGTTTCGGATGCATAAATCTGCATGCATCTTTGCTTCCAAAATATAGAGGTGCTGCTCCCATACAATGGGCAGTGTTAAATGGGGACAAAGTAACTGGTGTATCAACTATGTATATGAATGAGAAAATGGACGAAGGAGATATAATTTATCAAGAAAGAACAGAGATAGGCGAGGAGGAGACAACAGGAGAGCTTTGGGAAAGGCTAATGGAGCAAGGTGCAAATTTACTTGTTAGAACTCTTAAAAGTATAGAGCAAGGGAATGCTCCAAGAATTCCTCAAGGCAGATATTTTACGATGGCACCAATGCTAAAAAAGGAAATGGCTGAGATTGATTGGAATAAGACAGCTAGGCAAATAAAAAATAAGATACGAGGGTTAAATCCAATAATGGGAGCGTTTTCAATGCATAATGGAAAAAAGATAAAATTCTGGATGGTGGAAGCATTAGAGGATGATATGGCAAATGAAGTTATGCAAAAAAATGGAATAAGGAAAGCAAGTGCACGGAGACGTTATCTTAGCAAATGACAAAATAGGCTTATATATAAAGACAGGAGGAGGAATAATAAAAGTGCTCGAAGTGCAGGGAGAAAATGCAAAGAGAATGAAGGTATGCGACTTCTTAAGAGGAAATAAAATTGATGAAGGAAGTAAATTTGAGAAAATTTGTAAAAAAGACTAGTAATTTTTAAACAAGCATGGTATAATACAAAAATATTATATCATGTTTGTTTTATTCTCACAAGGCAAATTCTGTGCCAGAGATTTCATGAAACTATAATGAAAGGAGTATATTTATAAGACATTAATTTACTATAAAGTAAAAAATAACATATAAGTTTATAAAATTTATTGACACAGCTAATCACCCATGATAAAATAAATACAAATTTAAGAGAGGAGGAAGAGAAAATGGTACAAGAGCAGTTTGAAATCCTTTTAAATGAAATGAAAGGCATAAATCAAAGATTAGACAGATTGGATGAAAAATTCGAAGGAATAGACAGACATTTTGGGGAGATTGACAAAAAATTCGAAGGAATGGACAGACATTTTGAGGAGATTGACAAAAAATTCGAAGGAATAGACAATCATTTTGACGAAATTGACAATCACTTCAAAATAGTTGACAGAGAATTTGCAGATAGTAAAGAAGCATATGTTAGTATGAGAAAAGAAATCGTCCAAGCGTTTAAGGAAATACAAACGAGATTTGATGAAATCGACAAAGAGCTTGAAGATGCTAGAAAGAGGGATAACTCTATAATAGAAGGCATAAAGATATTAGTAAAAGAATATGATAAAGACATTAATAATCTCTATGCAATAGCAAAAGCACAATAATAGTTTTATTCAAAGAAGTATATTCTATTGGCAAAAATCTTTGCAGATTATTGGAAAAATAAGTGCTATGAAATAATCATTAGAAAGAAAATGGTTATTAACAAAGCGCTTATTTTTATTACATAGAAAACTACAAGCCCTATTAAAACCTGTTGACAATTAACATAAAACAAGATATAATAATATCTCCAAACGCAAACAAAAGGTCCTACAAAATTTTTTAGGGAGGAACGAAACATGCCTATGTACAATACTTGTCAAATGTGTGGAGGCACAAAAAAGAGCGTATGCTTCAACTGCTGTGGAACTGGAAGAAAGAATGGTGAAACGTGCAAAATCTGCCACGGCATGGGAAAGACTGCTTGTCCTGACTGCTTAGGAAAGGATATTAGATTTCCTAATAAGATAACAAGAAGAAAGTAAATGAGGCATGAAGTGGCCCCAATAATGTAAAAGTTATTGGGGCCACTTTTATATTCAAAAAAAATTAAGAAAAATGTAATTTTTTGTTTACTTTTTTCGAAAGATAATATACAATTGTAATAGAAAACAAAAGAATTAACAAGGAGGGCTTTTGCTCATGAAAATTTTGATGCTCACATGGGAGTATCCACCTAGGA
>JAAWCC010000152.1 GCA_022792975.1 Clostridia bacterium
AGAGAGTACCTCCGATACGTTTATTTGTGGTTATTTAAACAATATCATTTTTGGTACTCTCTTTCAATATTTATTTTTCAATTTTCTGTGACATATCTATTTTAAACCTATAAAAATAAAAAACAACATAATTTCTATGCTGTTTAATACCTATATACACCTTAAATATATTACCTGGCAAAAAAATTTATAAATTTCGACCTTAAATTTAATCAAAACTCCCACTTCTTAGTTCTGATATATCTAATGTTATATACTTAAATCCTAACTCCTTTATTTTCTTGATCTTTTCAAGATTTTTTAGAATTTCTTGAAAATTCTCCTTTTTGACTTCAATTCTTGCTAAATCTCCATGAACTCTTACCCTAACGTCTTTTACTTCCAAGCCCTTTATAATTTCTTCTGCATGCTCTACCCTTTCTAAACCTTCTGCTGTTAATCGAGTATCGTATAGAAATCTAGTTGCCAAACATGAATTTGCTGGCTTATCCCAAAATTCTATCCCAATTTTCTTTGCTTCTTTTCTTATTAGTTCTTTTGTAAATCCCGCTTCTTCTAATGGACTTATAATATTCAATTCCTCTTTTGCTTTTATCCCTGGTCTATATTTTCTCATATCGTCTGAATTACTTCCATCTAATACATATTCAAATCCCTTTTCCTTTGCGAACTCTATTGCTCTTGACATTAATTCTTTTTTACAATAATAACACCTATCTTTTCTATTATGTTTAATTTCTAATATTTCTAAAGGGCTATATGACATTTCTATATAGTTAAATTCATTTTCTACTAAAAAATCTATTGCTTGTTTATATTCTTTTCTTGGCATAATTTCACTATTTACAATAATTGCAAGCACATTTTCTCTTTTTAATATCTTATTTGCTGTCATTAATAAAAAGGCTGAATCTATTCCCCCAGAATAACATATAGCAACTCTTTCTAATTCCCTTAGCCTCTTTTCTAATTCTTCTAACATATATTCTCCTTTTTTATGATATAGCAAGTTTATTTATTTGACTTGCTATATACCCTGCACCATATCCATTATCTATATTTACCACACTAACTCCGATTAGCACATGAGTTTAGCATACTCAAAAGTGCTGCAAGACCACCAAAATTTGCTCCATAGCCAATAGAAGTTGGAACTGCTATAACTGGAGCTTTTGCCAAGCCTGCGACAACTGTCCCTAAGGCTCCCTCCATACCAGCAATTACTACTATACAATTTGCTTTTTCAAGTTTATCTTTTTGTGATAATAACCTATGGATTCCAGAAACTCCTACATCATAAATTCTCTCTATTTTATTCCCAAAAAATTCTGCCGTTTCTGCTGCTTCTTCAGCAACTGGGATATCAGCTGTTCCTCCTGTGCAAATTGCAATGTTTCCGAACTAATTCTTTTGATTTTTCTATTTTTAGTATTTTTGATATATTGTTATACTTAACTTTTGGGATTTCATTTTTTACAAGTTCAAATTGCTCTTTACTTGCTCTTGTACCTAGCACTTCTCCGTTTTGTTTATATATAGTTTTATATATTTTAGATAAAAATTCATTAGGCTTCCCTTCGCAAAAAACTACCTCCGCTTCTCCTGTCCTCATTTTTCTAGAATGGTCAATTTTAGCATATCCTAAATCTTCATAATACAAACCTCTTATTTCTTCTTCTGCTTTATCTATACTTATTTTTTGATTTTGAAATTTACTTAATACTTCTTTTATATCCATTTGCTCGGTATCTTCCTCTCCTTCTATTTTAAGTTTATTATAGCTTATATAATTCCTTTAGTGGAATATTGTTTCTCTTTGCAAGTTCTCTCATGCTCTCATATTCTGGATATATATATTCTTCTCCATTATGACTTACCTTTTTTGCCTTTACTTTTCCATATTTTGTATCTACATCTATAATTTCTCTTTCTAACTCTATTCTTTTTTCTTCTCTATATCTAATACCTATTGTTGTTGTTTCTTTTAGAATTATATTTTGCATTTTCTCAAAATCTTCTATCCTACAAATTACTGTAAGCTTATATGCAGGTATATTCTTTTTCATAAATATTGGTGTAAAAAACACATCTAATGCTCCATTTTCTAATAATAGCTTTTCTGTATATCCTAGAATTTCACCTTGAGCATCGTCAATATTTGTCTCTAATACATATATGTTTTTACTTTCTTCTACTAGTTCTCCATAATAAACTTTTAGCACATTTGGAATTTTGAAATCCTTTGTTCCTGCTCCCCACCCTATCTTCTCTATCTTTATATTAGGAAGTAGAGTTGTCTCCTTACTAAGCTCCGTAATAATTGCAGCACCTGTTGGTGTTACCATTTCTCCTTCTACCTCTATTTGTCTAAAATCAATATCAGAATTTGCAAATATTTCACAAGTTGCAGGTACTGGGACTGACATAACTCCATGTGCACAATTTATAAAGCCATGACCATCATTAACAGTACTTGATATAATTTTATCAGGGCTAATTTTATCTATAAGTATTGCTGCTCCGGCAAATATCTACTATTGAATCTATCGCACCCACCTCGTGAAAGTGTACCTCCTCAAGTGACTTTCCATGTACTTTTCCTTCTGCCTTTGCAACTCTTGTAAATATCTTTTTTGCCAACTCTTTTACGTTATAACTCAAATCACTATCGTCTATTATTTTATTAATGTCCTTTAAGCTTCTGTGTTCATGATAGTGCTTTTCTAATATAACATCTACATAAGTCCCTGTAATTCCATTTTTTACTTTTCTTGAAATTTCTATATTGTATCCAGTAATTTTCAACTTGCTCAATTCTCTTAAAAAATATTCTTCATCACCCACTATTTCTAGCAATGCACCTAATGTCATATTTCCACTTATTCCACTACTACAATCAAAGTATAAAATTTTCATTCTCTCTACCTCTTATTTATAAAATAAAATTGTCTGAAATATTAAGGAAAGTTTATAGCTTTTCTAGACTCTTATACATCTTTGAAAAACAAATATATTTCTCTTAATACCCCAAACAACATTATATAAGTTTAATCTATATTAACTAATTCATATTCCCTCGTACCAAATCCAAGTTCTGCTGCTGCTTCAATTGTGTGAATACCATTTTTTGTTTCTATTCTATCTACAAAATGGTCTCTGCCTTCGTCTTTTGAATTATATATTAAATCCACACATGCTTGGTCTATTGCTATTGGGTCTAAACTTGCTAAAATCCCAATATCTTTCATACATGGATCCTCTGCAACTGCACAGCAATCGCAATCTACTGATAAATTGCACATCACATTTATATATACAATCTTTCCTTTAAACTTTTCTACAACTGATTCAGCAGCATCTGCCATTGCCTCTAAGAATTTATCCTGTTCCACCTTAAACATGTCTTCAGAAGTTCCATTTTCATCACCTACGCAGTGTATATAGCTTTTTCCATGACCTGATGCTACACCTATTGATAATTGTTTTAAGGCTCCTCCAAAGCCCCCCATTGGATGCCCTTTAAAATGTGATAATACTAACATAGAATTATAATTATCTATATTTTTCCCCACATAGTTTTTCTTAATTACCTTTCCATTAGGTATATCTAATATTTTGTCTGGTCCTTCTGCATCCATTATATCAATATCAAAATATTTACTCCAGCCATGCTCTTCCATTAGCTTCTTATGCCTTTGTGTTGTATTTCTTGCTCCATCATAAGCAGTATTACACTCTACAACAGTTCCATTAACTTTATTTACAATTGCTTCTACAAATTCAGGTCTAATATAATTTTGATTCCCTTTCTCTCCTGAATGTAATTTAACAGCAACCTTCCCCTCTAAATTTACACCCAAAATCTCATACATTTCTACTACTCTTTCAGGGGTAATCTTTGAACTAAAATATACTTTTGCCTTTTCCATACTATATCTCATCCTTTCTTTTTCCTTATTATATAACTTACACTCAAGAGGTATAAGATTTTATCTTGAAGGCATCATTGATACTATTCTTCCTGCAAAATCTCCAAAGTTTTGTGTTTGTATAATTACTTTTCCGAGGTCCTGTAAGCTTTGTTAAAAATAATCCTTCTCCTCCTAAGAAAATATTTCCTAGTCCTTTTATTGTTTCAATCTCATATGAAACTGTATTTTCAAAAGCCACAACGTTACCTGTATCAACTTTTAATACCTCCCCTGCTGCTAACTCCTTTTCTATTGGGTCTCCATCAATTTCTAAGAATAATAAGCCTTTTCCTTCTGCTTTTTGAAGAATAAATCCTTCACCACCAAAAAGACCTGCTGAAAATCTTTTTGAAAATGTAATACTTAACTCTACATCTGGCTGAGCACAAAGAAATGCTCCCTTTTGTATGGTTATACCATTTGGAACTTCTGATAAATTAATAGCCTTTATATCTCCTGGAACTGTTGTTGCAAATGCAATTTGTGCTCCAGCTTTTTCTGATGTATATGTATTCATGAAAATTGACTCTCCTGCAAACATTCTACCTAAACTCTTCATTACACCACCACGAGCATTTGTAGACATTTTTATTCCTTGTGATTGCCAAGCCATTCCTCCTTTTTGTGTATACATCGCCTCTCCATTATTTAATGTTACTTCAACTGCTGGTACAGTTTTTCCAACTATTTTATAATCCATTTTTGTCCCTCCTATTTTTCTTTTTATTTTATCACTTTGCTTATATAATTGCAATTATTTTTTCCTTTTGATCATAATTTTTCATAGTTCATAGGTTTGTAGCAAATTTACACTTTATTTACAATTTTTAAGTATTCTTTTTCGAAATTATTTAGAAAACTAGTTAATATGAATATCCTATCAAAATCAGTTCCAAATTCTTTTTTTAGTGATGTAGCAATATCTTCTATTTCTCTTTTGAAGGAAGTCTGATTTATATTAAGTCCTATTCCGAATTATTATATTTTCTGCTATCTCTCCTTTTGTGAAACTCTCTGTGAGTATTCCACCGAAGCTTTTTTCCGTTTTTAACTATATCATTTGGGTATTTTATTTCCAAAATATATCCATATAAATCTCCGAATTGTTTTTATTATCACTTCAGCAATCATTACTGTAAGGTTTTTTAAATTATTTATATTACAATTTGGTTTAAGCAAAAAGGAAAAGGTTAGATTTTCCCCTGCCATTGTATGCCAAGTTCTTCCATTTGTTCCTTTTCCTTTTGTTTGGTTTTCTGCTATCACAACTAAACCGTTCCTGCAAATTATTTTTTAAATTGTCCTTTATATACTCTTGGGTAGAGTATATCTCTTTTAGATATATTAAGTCTCTACCCAAAATTTTAGTATTTAATTTTTCTTTTATACTTTCTACATCAAAATTTATAAAATCCTTCATACATTTTCCTTATTTACTATTGTCTTTTATCTAAATACATTATATCCACATCAACATTTCCTTTAATTCCGTCTACCCTACCAGAATCACTCATTTGCCAAATTGAATATTCTCCATCATATGTTGCCTTTGTATTATATTGAGCAAGCCATGTCTCATATTTAGTTGGATACCAAATTTTCTCTAGATAATTTTTGCTACTATATAACATTCCTTCATATCCTGCTTCTTTTAATGTATCTAAAAATGTATTTGCAGCTTTATTTATAGTATAAAAACTCATACCTGTTGTATTAAAAGAACTCCAGCTTTCCCAGTCAAATGCAATTGGCAAGTCTATTTCATATTCACTTATATTATCTTTTACCCACTCTGCCTGCTCTCTTGCTTGATTTACATTTTTAGCATATGAATAAAAATAAAGTCCTACTGGTAATCCTGCTTCTTTTGCGCCTGTAATATTTGCTACAAAATATGGGTCTACTTTACATTCTCCGTCATAATCTGTCTGATATCCCATTCTAATCATTACAAACTCCACGCCAGAAGCTTTTACAGCTTGCCAGTCGATTTCACCCTGCCATTTTGAAACATCAATACCTATCTTAGTTTTTGAGGTTTTATGATTTTCTAAAACCTCGGATATATAAAGTGGTTCTGTCTCTTTAGGTGGTACCTGCTCATTACTTTTTTCTTTAACATAAAGTGTAAATGGCTTTTTTGTTTGATTTCCACTTGAATCTGTTACAACATATGTTAAATCATAGCTTCCAACAGTGTCAAAATCGTATTCTCCTAGGATTTCTCTTGTAGGATTATCATCAATATCATCACCACTCAATAATACGTCTGTTAAGTCCTTTTTATATCCAACTGTCACACTATATGAATTTCCGCTAAATATCTTTGGTGCATTTACGTCTATAACTTTTATTGTATATTCAGCTTTTCTTTTCTTATTTTTTATATTTATATATTCAAATGGAACATTCAAATATCCTAATTTTTCTGTATCTATACTGTTATCACTTACAAGCTGACCATTAAGATTTGCTAAAAAGTCAGAAACTTTAGCCTCTTTTCCAAATTCTATTGTTAAATCCTCTTTTAGCGTAACAGACTCAGCATCTAATCTTTTTGTCTCCTCAGCATCTATATAAAACCAAGCTCCAATTCCCAAGGCTACTAAAACTATGAGTACTATAATAATAATTATTATCTTTTTCATGTATCTTTCCTCTCTACCATTTTTTACAATATGATTATAGCATGTATTAAAATAAAAGTACAGAAAAACTTTTTAAGCATAATTATATTTTTTCTTATTTTTTATTAAAAATCCAATACTTACTGCTAGGGATAGTATCTCTGCTACTACTACTGATAGCCATATTCCATCTAAACCAAATATTTGTGGCAATATAAATATCATTGCTATTTGGAATACTAATGTCCTTAAAAAGGAAATAGCAGCTGACACAAATCCATTATTTAGTGCCGTAAAGAAGGACGAGCTAAATATATTTATTCCACTAATTATATATGAAAGTGCAAATAGTCTTATTGCTCTTGTTGTCATCTCTAAAAGCTCTGCATCATAACTTACAAATATTGATGCTAAAAGTTTTGATAGTATCTGTGCAAGCACTGTCATTACAATAGATGTAATTATCATTAATTTTAGACTCTTTTTAAGCAAGCTTTTTAACTCTTCTGAGTTTTCTGCACCATAGTGGTACCCTATAATTGGTGCTGTACCAACTGAATAACCTATATATGTTCCCGAAAATATAAAGCCTACATACATGATAATTCCATATGCTACAACTCCATTTGAGCCTGCATATTTCATAAGTTGCATATTAAATAGCATATTTACAAGTGACATCGAAAGATTTGTTACCATTTCTGATGAACCATTTGTGCAAGCCTGTAAAATAGGTTTTAACTCGAAGCTTGTCTTTTTTAATCTTAAAACACTATTTTTATTAAATCCAAAATATATAATTGGTATAACTACACCAAATAATTGGCTTAATCCAGTTGCAAGCGCAGCACCAAAAACTCCCATTTTAAATACATATATAAATAAAAAGTCTAAAAACATATTAGTTACACCTGATGCAATTGAAATTATTAGTCCAAATGTTGGCTTTTCTGCAACAATTAAAAAGCTTTGAAAGCTGTTTTGAAGTATAAATGGTACTAAAAACAACAGCAAAGTTCTTCCATAAGTTATACAATCTCCAAGCATTTTCTCATCTGCCCCAAGTAAGCCTGCCATTGGCTTTATCAATATGATTCCTGTTGCAGTTAAAATAGTTCCAACAATTGTAAGAACATATATTAACATAGAAAAATATCTATTAGCTTTATCTTTATCTCCTTCTCCCATTGTTTTTGAAACTAAGGCACTTCCTCCTGTTCCACACATAAATCCTAATGAGCCAAGTATCATTATTGCTGGCATTATTAAATTTACTGCTGCAAATGCGTCACTTCCGAACACAATTTGACACAAATATTCCGGTCTACTACTCCATAAATTGATGTAAATATAACCATTATAATGGTTGGCATTGTAAATTTTATTAATTTTTTATATGTAAAATGTTCTGATAATCCTATTTTCATTGTTCATTTCCTCCAAAATATTCATTTACAAATTCTGCTAATGCAGATATTATTTTTTTGATTTCTAAATTGCTTGTGTTTATGCAAAAATTATAATTTCTTTTATCTCCCCATTCTAAATTAGAAATTATACTATGATAATTTTTTCTGTTTTTGTCAATTTGTTTAATTTTATTTTCAATTTCTTTGTCAGTCATATTGCTATCCTCTATTGACTTTAATTTGCAACGTTCTACTTTTGATTTCATATCTGCATATACAAATATATTAATTGGTTTATATTCCTTTAATATAATATTTGCTCCTCTTCCTATAATTACAGCATTTTCCTTTTCTGCTATATTCTTTATAATCTTTTGCTGCATAACCAATACCTCTGTTTGATTACTTTGTAATTTTGAATATGCCGTAAAGGATTTTGCTATATGAAATGGATACTTATAATTACCCCTTTCTGATACATTTTGTATATATTCTTCTGATAAACCTATCTTTTCTGAAATTTCTGTTATAATTTCACGGTCATAATATGAAAATCCAATTTCTTCTGCAAGTCTTTTTCCAAGCTCTCTACCTCCGCTACCAAACTCTCTACTTATTGTCACAATTCTTCCCATAATATTTTTATACCTCCTATTTCTAAATAATGTCATAAACAAAAAGCATGAAATCGTATCACCTAATATAATATGATTTCATGCTTTTGTCAAGGCATATATTATACTTTACTCTTAAAGCTTTTTATCTTTACCGCTGCAAGTGGTATTAAAGCTATTATGTATGGCACTATATATCTAGATTTTGCTTCCCATAATATATGAAAAGCAAAGCCTCCGAATAAAAATCGTTATCAAAAATATTAATTCTAATGAAATGTCTTTTCTATTTTGTATTAATACCATTATAATACATGCACATACTAGCATCATCCATGCTTTTTGATAAAAGGTCAAAGGTGCAATCATTCCGTCTAAGGAATCGTCCATTGTATTTATCCTTACTGCACCATATGTATTTTCTGTCCACATTGATTGTAATTTTTCAGTATAAAAGCCTAAGGCATATCCAATATTTTTTGAGAAAAACTCTAATCTTTGTTTAATCCTTTCTGGATATTCTATTTTTGCCTTCTCTGTATTTTTTAGGGCATATTCTCCTATTTCTTCATTATACCACCCGATTGGCTCTTGGTCCCTCCTCCATTGCCATTAGAAAATAACTTATATTTGGATATGCTTTATATTTATCCATATCATATTTTGCCAAATAATAATTTTTTATTAAGCTTGCTGGGAGTATTGTAATAACTATATATCCTATAATTATACCTATTTTTATTAGGTTTTCCTTCCAGTCCTCCTTATTTATCCCCGCAAATAACTTTAGCACTAAATATATAACTGTTGCGATTATATATATTAAACTATTCATTCTCAGCATATAAGAAAACATACTTGAAATTGCTCCGAATATTGCATATTTTATATTTCTATCTTTAGTATATTTTATCATAAAATATACTGTAAGTAAGCACAGTGATAAGCTTGGAATATCTCCATATACAAATGTTCCAAGCATTGGCAAGGATATAAATGTAAATATAAGAGTAAATAGCCTCACTCTATTAATTTCATACCTGCTACTAAGTTCTTTTGTTATCTTATATAAGCAAAATACAATTAAAGCTATTCCTATAACATTAAGTGCTCTTATAGCCTCCCTTGTTGGTGAGTTTATTATTCTAAAAAAAATACTATATATAACTGCAAGCGGTATTTGTTGATGATATGCCTCCATATATCTACTCATTGGTACTCCTGCATAAGACATCTTAGGAAAATATTCCTCTAAATCACCATTAAAAAAGGTCTGTGCCAAATCACATACATGCCCTTGATCTCCTATAATATATGGTCTAACTGCAATAACCCAAGTTATACAAAATACTGCATATAAAATAGCAAATATAATAAATATAGCCTTCCTAATCTTC
>JAAWCC010000153.1 GCA_022792975.1 Clostridia bacterium
AGTCATGAAATTTATGGAGAGAGTTTTTACATATTTGATTTAGAAGTGCCACGTTTAAGTGAAACTTTTGATGTTATTCCAATAACAATCTCAGAAAGATTAATTGATGACAATGAATTACAAATTGGTAAAAAAATAATTGTAAAGGGTCAATTTAGGTCATACAACAGTTATGAGAACGAGAAAAACAAACTAGTCCTTACTGTATTTGCAAAAGACATAATTTTTGAAAAGGACATTGAAGAGAAAGTTGCAGAGGACGAAGAAATCAACTTAGATGTTTCAAACGAAGTGGTATTAATTGGACATATTTGTAAAAAGCCAATTTATAGAAAAACACCATTTGGACGTGAGATTGCAGACCTTTTACTTGCAGTAAATAGAGCATATAGCAAATCAGATTACATACCAGCAATAGCTTGGGGCAGAAATGCAAGATTTTGTGATCATTTAGAAGTAGGAGCACAGGTAAAAGCAATAGGTCGTGTTCAATCAAGAAAATATGAAAAAAAATTCGAAGATGGAACTACAATAGAAAGAGTAGCTTATGAAGTTTCTATTTCTAGCTTAGAAGTAATAAATGAAAAAGATGGCGAAGGCGAAAAAGAAGAAACAGAACAAGAAATTGCACACGCTGAAGCTGTATAAATTAAGAAAATATCATCCTTAACATAAAAAACAATAAAAGCACTTGACTCAGAGTCATGTGCTTTTATTGTGAAGAAAAACGAGAAAACAAGGGGAAAAAGACAAGGAAGACAAGGGGACGGGGCTTTTGTCTTAAGAAAAATTCATGTTCAACAAAATTGTAGGATTAAGCTAAATCCTTTTTAATCTTATCCATTGCAAAGGCACAAGCAAAGAAGGATGCACTAAAAGATATTGAAAGAGCAACAGTCTTAAGACCTATGTAATAAATTAGATTAGAGTTTTTAAAAGCGATATAATAAAGTAAAAATATTGTTCCTATTATAGATACAATTAAAGAAAAATGTAATCCTTTAACCATAATTTCTTTTATTTTTAAATCAAAATTCTTCACAGTATTTGTGATTTCTTTTAACATAATAATCATCTCCATAAATATATGTTAACATAAATAAAACGTGAAATCAAATGTAATTATTGGAAAAGACAAGGGGACGGGGCTTTTGTCTTAGGAAAAATTTGATATAGACTATTTGTTTTATTTGTGCTATAATGTAAAAATATGGGGGCAAAATTATAAAGGAGTTGATAATTATGCCCCGTAGAGCAAGAGTAAATATTGGGACTAGTTATATTCATTTGATTGTTCAAGGAATAAATCAGGAATATATTTTTAGAAGGAAAGAATGGAAAGAGAATTTCATAAGTATACTAGAAAACAAAATAAAAAATACTAATATAGAAATTTTATCTTATTGTATAATGGATAATCATGCACATTTTTTGATATATTGTCAGGTGCCAGAAGAATTAAGTGATTTAATGAGAAAAGTAAATACAACTTATGCTATGAGATATAATAAACTTAATAAAAGAAAGGGTTTTGTATTCAGAGATAGGTTTTTTACACAACCAATATTAAGCCAAAAACAATTATATAATTGCTTAGTGTATATCCACAGAAATCCAGTAAGCGCAGGGATATGCCTTAAAATGGAGGATTACTGCTATTCAAGTTACAATGAGTACATAAATGGAAGAAAGGTCATAAGTTCAAATAGTATTAAATTAATTTTTAAAAATGAAGCTGGATATATTGAGCAATTTTATGCTATCCATAAAGAATTGCAAGAGATAGAAAATATAAAGGATGTAATAGAGTATGAAGATAATGTAGAAATGATAATTAGAGAATATGAAAATAAAATAGAGGGTAGTTTTGAGGAAAACGAATTTGAATTTGGAAAGCTATTAGTAGAAATAAGACAAAGCTGTGGAGTATCATTAAGAGATATGTCAGAAATATTCAAGGTGAACAAGGACAAACTAAATAAATATATACATAAATTTATAGAGAATGGAGAATAGAGAATAGAGGATAGAGGATAGAGGATAATAAAAAGCCTGAGACAAAAGCTCCGTCCCTTTGTCTTAAAAATCCCGTCCTTTTGACTTGAGATTTGTCCCTTTGTTTTTCTGAAAAGGGGAATAGTTATATGAAGCGATTATTGAGGATAAGTTTTAATAAAGCAATTTTTTCCTTTATACCGGTGATATCATGGATATTACTGGGAGTATTATTGGATAAGGATTTAGCAAATGTTTTTACTTTGACATATCCAATACAGTTTATTTGGCAAATGTTTAGAGGAATTTTTGGGACAGGAGCTAATATTAATAAGGAAAAAGATAAAAAGGAAAATGCAGTTTTATCAGGGATGACTGTGGGTATAATTTCTCGGATTGATTGTGTTTGGGAGCTTTGTAATTAATATAAAGGGATATATTGAGTTTATGAATATGGATTATGAGATATATAAGGAATTTGCTATATATTCAATAATTCAATTGTATATACAGTTGGTTTTTTCGTTTGTTATGGAAAAGCTGTATTTTGAAGGAAAAGAGAAGTTAGCAAATAAATATATGATAATTCTTAATATATTAAATTTCGTTACATTAATGTTATTAGCTCTATTTATAAAAGATAAGGGAGTTATTGTTATAATTACTTTGCTTACTATTCTTGCTTATACTGTATTTGTAACAGCAAAACAGTATAGAAAGTTTAAATTTGAATTTGACTTACTTAAAAGTATAAAATATGAATCTGTTTCAATATCAAGAGATATATTTTATTTTTTAACATATTTATTTGGATTTAGTAATGTTTTAGAATTTGGAGCCAAATATACTACTGCGATTAATCTAGTTGCATTAGTTACAGATACACAATGGGATGCTTTGGGGGCTATTGATACAGTTTGTAAAATTGATATAAGTAAAGGAAGGTTTAATTACAAAGAACACAAAAGTAATGCGTATAAATTGATAGCAATTTTATTATTTACAACTTTTCTTATGCTATTATTTTCATATAGATATTACGAACTAAATTTGATTATTTTACTTATATATTTGGGTGTTGAGGTGATAAATTTTCTATTGGAGCCATTATATCAGATAAAAATTTGTTATTTACAATTAGCGGATAGATTTGAAGCTAAAATAACAGCAAATAAAGTAACAGCATCTGGAATAAGAGCAACGGCATCGTTTTTGAAAACACCATTTTGTACAGCGATTGGGCAAATTCTTTCAATGATGGAACAATTTATAATGGTAAATATTATATTTTATAGAAATTTTAAAATAAATAAAGATGGAGTAGTAGTGAAAAAATTAAATAAAATTTGAAAGCCGGAGAAACAAATGAAGGAATATTTTTTTAAAAGAGAATGTAAGTATATGTATTTAGGTGCTTTATTATATAATTTTGCACATGCACTAATAGGGACATTTGGAGCAGTAATGCTATATAAAAACGGGATGCCAATATGGACTATTCTATTAATTTATGGATTAAGATTTGGAATAACAGGACTTTGCACACCATTATTTGTTAATATATCTTCAAGGTTTGGAGTTGCAAAATGTATTTTGATTTCTAATATTTTTAGTATTATAAGTGCATATATGATGTTAGATGGAACAAACATATACAAAAATATAATTGTATTCATATTTGCAATGGGATTGATGGGAATTTCTAACCCAAGCTCGGATGCATTGTCAAGCAAGTATGTA
>JAAWCC010000154.1 GCA_022792975.1 Clostridia bacterium
ATATTATAATGCCTACATTTGATTTTAAAAATGGATAAATAAGTATAAGGAGGCAAGTAAACAATGATAGATGATGTTAAATATGAAGTGGAAGCTGGATTTTTTGATGCAATTAATCGAGACAGATTATATTCAGCAGAAGATATGAATAGACCTTATGTAAAATTGATTAGTGAGGGAGTTTTTGCAACACCAGAACGGAGAACGATCGACTGAATTACAAGTTTTTGCTATGAATGAGGGAATGAATGTAATAGTATCAGCAGGAAATGCATTTATTTCAAATAGATGGTTTGAAAATCCCAGTGATTTTATTATAACTATATCACAAAATTCGAACATATTAACAAGAATAGATAGTATTATTGCACAAGTAGACAAGACGCAAGCAGGGAGAAGCGGAAATATAGTATATAGACAAGGAATAGCTTCGAGCAATCCTATACATCCGCTAATTAATACTGAAGAAAATGTATATGAGCTTAGATTAGCAGACATTATAGTTAGTCCTTCTTGTGTAAAAATTACACAAGATTTAATTACGGACTGTAGAGGAAGTGAAGATTGTCAATGGATAACAAGTTTGATAAAACAGGTAGATACCTCTACATTATTTGTGCAGTGGCAAGAGGCATATAATAAATATTTTGCTGAAACTAAGCAGAACGTAACAGATTTTTGCAAGGAAGAAGAGCAAGCTTTTTTAGAATGGTTTACGATTATTCAGGAGAAGTTAGATGGTAATACTGCAGGAAATTTGCTAAATTTAATTAATGAAGTAAAATCAGAATTAAATACTAAATCAGACATCCCACGCAGGAAAAATATAATACTTTTATCTACTAACTGGCAACTAAACGAAACAACAAATAAATACGAATACAGAATAGACGATACTAGTATAACAGAAAATGACGATATAGATCCGCGAATAGAAGACGAAGAGCAAGAAGAGGCATTTGCAAATATAGAACCAAGGTTGTATAGCTATAATGGATATTATGTTTTTATAGCTAAAGAATTAGTAGAAGTTGATATACAAATGGAATTAGTTATAACAAGAACAAAGCTGGAGGTGGAAGTATGAGATGTAAGATAAATCGGACGAGGACGGTGGAAGTGCTAAAATAAATGGGATAATAGAAGAATACAAAGTAGCTAGTCGGTGGAAATATTAATGCACGGAGATTTCGTGAAGTTTTTAACTGATTACAAAGAAGCAACACGGAGGGATTGAAACAGAAGTAGCAGAAGTGTTAGGTAGTGATTATAATATATCAGCAGTAGCATTGAATGAGAATAAAGTATTTATAACTTATCAAACTAAAGAAACTGTAAATAATAATGTTAGATATCGTGTATATGCATGTATTGTTACAATAAATAATAGTGATATAGCAATAAGTATTACTAAAGAGTTATATGATACTTCTCAACAATCGTTAACTAGCAGTAAATTTGCTATTGTAGTATTTAATGAAAGTAAAGTTGTTGTGATTTGTTCTAATAATGCAAATATATTTGCTTTTATATGTGAAATAACAAGCTCTGAAATCATAAGTTCTGATATGAAAACGATACTTAGCAATAATTATATAGACAAATCAACAATATCAGCAATTGCTCTAGACTCTAGCAATTTTATTCTAAAATTTGCACAAACAAATAATGAAGGCTATATACTTGTATATTTGTTTAATATTGACGGAACTAATATACGACAATTGACAGTAAATAGTATAACTAGTAGCTTCTTTAAATATAATTCGAAACTTGTTAAATTAAGCAATAATAAATTTGTCGTTGTATTTCTTTCAGAAGCTAAAAGCACAACAAGAGGTAATGCTTATTTATATGCAGCAGTATTTAATATAAATAACGAGATAATAAATTCTGGAAAATATACGTTATTAGACTCAAGCAAAGAAAATCTTTATAATACAGATTTTTCGGTATCAGTATTGAATGAAAATAAAATACTCATAGGATATGGAAGTAAACTAAAAGCTATGATATGCGAAATAAGCGGTTTAGAAATAACATCAAGTACAGCAGTAGAATTAAATGTAGATAGTTTAGGAGGCAATGTAGTATCAACAGTAGCTTTATCAGAAAATCGAGTACTAATAATACATGGTTGTCACTTATATGCAACAATATGCAGAATAGAGGGAACTGAAATAATTGAAGAACAAACATTGCAATTACTAACTAATGAAAGTGTAGCTGAGTTTTCAATTGATACAGTGAAATTGCTTGATAATTCAATATTTATATCATATAAGAAATCAGACAACAAAGTATATGCGATTGTATTAAATTATTTGAATAATTTCATTAAGAAAGTAACAAAACGAACAGAGAAAATACGGACGGTGTGACAATTAAAAATGGTACAATTGGTCAGCTAGTGCCAGTTGCAGTGCCACATTATGCAGAGGAGGAAATTTAAAATGTATTTATTAACAAATCACAAAAACGTGATAACGCACATAAGCGAGGATATTCGGAGAACAGGAGATAAGCAAAAACGTATTGGTCGATGGAGGCAGTCTAGCAATACCACGTCTACATATAAAAGAAATCTATGAAGTAGCAGAAGTGCCAGACGAGGTAATTGAACAGAAGTATTGTTACACAACAGAAAAAGGCTTTTATTTAAACAAAAACTATATAGAACCATACGACTCAAATGCTGAGATAGAAGCATTAAAAGAACAAATTACAGAAATACAGCTTGCATTAGTAGAGCAAGCAGGAAGTGAGGTGTAGAACATGGCTAAGATATGGTATAGATTAATTCAAAAAAGGCTTAAAACAATTGAAGATGTACCAAAGAAGTTTAAAGCAGATGTACAAGCGTTACTTGAAACAAGAGAAGAAAGCGAGGAATAGTGTATGGAAAAAGAATTAGAAGAATTTAAACTAGAAGTTCTGACACAGTTAGCGGTAATAAATAGTAAGCTAGATGGATACGGCGAAATCAAAAAAACTGTGTATGAAACAGAGACAACAAGCAAAGAAAATAAAGACGACATTAAAGAATTACAAGATAAGTTCAAATGGCTATCTCGAACAACAGCAGGAGCAATAATTACTGGCATTGTAGGGATAGTTTTTATATTCATAAAAATTGGAATGGGGGTAGGATAAAAAAATGGAAGTATTAAAACAGATAGGCATTAATTTAGCAAACTTGCTAAAAGTAAAAACAATTCTAAGCTTATGCGTAATTATAACAACATGTATATTAACATTTGAGCATATAATAAGCGTAGAAGCATTTATGGCAATAGCAAGTGCAATAATTACATATTACTTTACAAAAGAGAACTCAGAGTTAAGTGAAAATAAAATAAAAAATGAGGAGGAATAAAATATGAAAATAGGAGTAGATGCAGGACATGGCTTACACACAGCTGGAAAAAGATGTGCAAAACAATTTGATGCAAATGAGACTAGAGAATGGGTGTTGAATAGTAGAGTAGCAACAAAAGTGTGTGAAATATTAAATAGAAGTGGAGTAGAAACATTAAGACTAGATGACACAACTGGAAATACAGACGTAAGTCTAAGTACAAGATGCACAAATGCAAACAATGCTAATGTAGATTTAGTAGTATCAATACATCACAATGCAGGTGGTGGAACAGGGATAGAAACATATGTATATAATGAAACTCTCAAAAACGGAGAAACAGGAAGAATAGCAACATTAGTAAATAATAAAGCAGTAGAAAAAACAGGAATGAGAAATAGAGGAGTAAAGACAAAAGACTTAGCAATAATAAGAGATACAAAAATGAAAGCTTGTTTAATAGAATGTGGATTTATGGATAACGAGTTTGATACACCGCTTATCTTAACTGAAGAATATGCAAATAAAGTAGCAAGTGGAATTGCAGAAGGAATACTTACATACTATAATATAGAAAATACATCAGATCAAAACAATTCAAAGAAAATAGATGTAAAATATCAAGCATATGCAGATGGTAAATGGTATCCAGACGTAATAAATACAAACGACCATGCAGGAACAAAAGGAGAAGCTATAAGTGGATTTAGGGGAAATACAGTAGGAAAAGAAGAAGTAGTAGGAAAGCTTATATATTGCGTAGGACTATTAAACGATAGGTGGCTTGGAGAAATAACAGATAGAGAAAAAGATAAGTCGGGGGACAATTTTGCTGGAATACTTGGAAAACCAATCGATAGAATAATGATAAAATGCACAAAAAGGCAAGCAAAATATAGAGTACGTCTTCTAAATGGAGAATGGTTACCATGGGTATTCGGATATAATAAAGAGGATAAAGAAAACGGATATGCAGGAATTAAAGGCAAAATGATTGATGCTATACAAGTTGAAATAGTATAATAAGAGGGAGCAAAAGCTCCCCACAATTTAATAGCGATTAACAATATATTGATAATCAGCAAGTGTGTATTCGTCAGAATGCATTATTACTAGCATAATGCTACTTGCGTCATATCCTTCTTCTTTAGCTTCAAATCGCCTTTTTAATTCTTCTCTGCCTAATGCTGCCATTTGGTCTAATAAGCTAGACATACTAATCACCTCCTTTGTTAGTATTTTACGTTAGTTGAGGCTTAGTTCAAAATTTGTCTAATAATGTGTTGAAAATTAAATAAAAGTGTGATAAAATTCTTATCAAATAAAGAAAAGGATGTTTAATTGTGGAAATTTTAGCAAGTATAATAGAGTTAATAAATGCAATAATAGGTTTAATAGGAGCTGGAGCTTTCTATACATTGTTAGGAATAATATTATTAATATCTATAATTGTCATAATTCTCTTTATACGAAAAAACATCAAAAGGAAAATACAGATTGCTCATAGTCAAATGGTTATGTGTGACAAATGTGAAGACATATATTTTAAAATGATAAAAAATTACAAGAGTGGCGGGATGAAAGCAGAGCAATTCAGCCATGTAATATTAGATGAGCTAAAAGAATTTTTAAATCAAGTATCTGAAATGTTTACTCTAATAACAGGGAAAGAAATATATTCAACATTGAGATTTTTAGAAACTAAAAAAACAATAAATAAGTCAAATGTAATTATGCTTCAATATTCTAAGAATTGTGAAAGAAACAGAATAGAAGAATTCAGAAAAATTCTCAGAGGGGAAATAAAAAATTTAAAAGTTGTTGAACGTAATACTGATTTTTATGAAATAATAGGTGATAATCGAGAAAATAGGGACCCTTACTTTTATGAGAAAGATTTAAAAAAATATGATAAAAACTTAAAAAAGTCGCACAAGAAAGGATACAAGAATACAACAGAGAATTGGGAACAATATTATTTAGGACGAGTAGTAGTTCCAATAAGAGCACCAAATGAAAGGTTATTTTTTAATGATAAAACTGAAGGATATGACATAATAGGATTTCTAACGATAGATTCAAAATCTAAATATGCTTTTTCAAATAAAGCACACCTTAAAAATTTTAACTTATCTATATTAGAAACATATTCAGCTTACCTATATATGATACTTAGTAAGTATAAATACTATTTGAAAAGACTAGGGGAAAAGGAAGGAATGATTTAAATGAAATATATCGAAAAATTTTATAAAAAAATATTATTGTTAATTAATCCACCTAAAAATATAGAAAGAGTTAAGGATAAATATACAATATCTGAAATTTTTCCTTCAAAAGGAATGATGGAGGACGCCTTAAAAAGTGCCCTAAAATAATTTAGCTTGACAAATTAAGAATATGCGATATAATTAATATAATGTAAATTAGTATTCTACATATTTTGTTAGTATTGCAGTAAAATCAATTTTTAATAGTCTAATTATAGTAGAATGTAAATGTATTTTCAATAGTGAAATTAATATCTGTTGCTTTAAGTTATAATATAAATATACTAGAATGTAAAAATATAAATATAATATTTAATGCTGGAAATAAGAACAATCTAAAGAACATAGAATGTAAACTCAACTGCTTTTGCTGTATCATTCGTGTTTGTGCTAAGTAATAATATAAATATTGTAGAAAACATATTTGACATAATACAAATAAGATGCTATAATAACAAAAGATATATAACTACGATTGAAGTTTTAATTGTAGAGATAAAGAAGCTAAGAAAAGAGAAAGCTTAGCTTCTTTGTTTTTATATAAAATTCATACACTTTGTAATGTTCTTCTTGTCAGAATTTATAATGTGTGAATAAGTTTGTAGTGTTTCAACAGCAGAAGAATGTCCGTAGCTGTTTGCTAACGAAAAGTATCGAATTCGCACTATTTTGTAGCTTAGAGAGAAGAAAAGATGCATAGATATGTCTTATATCGTGCAGAGTTATTTTCTTCAAATTCGAGTGCTTCATTAATTTATGAAACTCACAAGAAACATATGTACTAGATAGTTTGAATAATGGCTCATTATCTTTCAGTTTTCTACAATAGAAGTATAATAATATAGTTATTTTCAAGTCAATATTGATAATTCTAGTTTTATGAGATTTAGCAGTATGTACAACAATTTTTCTTTCTCTAAATCGTATATCGTATTTTCTTAAATTTAGTAGTTCTACTTTTCTCATACCGCGTATGCAAATCTAGTAATACAAAGAAATATAATTTAGTATTCTTAAATAGCTTTTTTAATTGTTTTATATACTTTTTAGAATAGTCTATATCTTTAACATATTCGCGTAACACATGATTTACTTTAACACCGCAGCATGGATTTTCAACAATATATTTGTGAGAAATAGCATAATTAAATATAGTTTTTAACATTCTATAATATCTGTAAACAGTAGTATCTTTTAATAACATACAACGTTTATAATTAATAAAATTTTGTATATCGTCAACAGTAATATTAGTTAAATAGCCATTTTTCATAAACTTTTTGAAATCATTAATATAGTATTTTATATTATCAGCTGACGTTTTATTTA
>JAAWCC010000155.1 GCA_022792975.1 Clostridia bacterium
AATCCAATTAATGTATTATCCTGGCTTAATAGATTGCGTTGATCTGGCTCATAGAGCTAAATTTGAACTTTGCGGAACATATAACAACAAAAGACAGGAGCTTCCTAAATTATGTGCAGATCCTTTTACATTTTGTACTGAATTCTGGAAGGACCTTAGGTGGTACGAGAGTATCAGGAATTAAATGTGAACTTTTAATGCTTTAAGCTGGGGTAGAGGCGAATTTTATTTGCTTCTACCCCAGCTTTATAAATAATTAATTGAAAATAACAACAAAATTTATGCTTTTGTAAAAAATAATAGACTAGTAGGAAAATTTATGGTATAATCTAAAATATCAAATACAGAGGAGGAAGGAAATGAAAGGGAAAAAAGTTTTAATTGCTTCAATTATAATTGTACTTATTTTAATTTTGGGAATAGGTGGAGTTGCTTTCGCTTATATGACTACTGACTTTTTAAAAACTGATGAGCAATTATTTTATAAATATATGGCAAAAATAGGAGAAGATTTAAAGGGGTTTAGCAGTGAAGAATTAGAAGATTATTTAGAAAAAACACAAAATACACCTTATGAAAATGATAGTAAATTAACTGTAAATGTGGAAATGCCATCAAATTCGCTAGATGGATTTGACGATAACTATTGGAATATAGTAAATGGTATGAATATTACTTTTAAAGGTAAAATGGATAATAAAAGTAAAAGAGCAGAACAGAATATAAGTATAAATTATTCTGATACAGTTGCTTTTCCAATAAGTTATAAGAGAAATGGAGACCTTTATGCTGCAACCTCTAGTTTGATTTTGAAAACATATTTAGCAGTTAAAAATGAAAATTTAGACAAGCTTTATGATAATATAGATGATAGTCTAATAAAAAAGAATGTACCTAATAAAATAGATACAGATTCATTAAGTGTAAGCCCAAAGGCTTTGAGAGAAGAAATGAAAAAGTTTATAGATATATTAAAAAATGATATATCTGATAAAAACTTTTCTAAGGTAGATGATAATAGTTTTGCATTAACTTTAAATGAGCAGGAAGCTATAACTATTTTAACAAAAATACTAGAAGAACTTAAAAATAGCAATTTGTTGAAGGAAAATACAAAAACGCAGTTAGAGGGGATATTAGAGAACACAAAAACTGTAAATGCTTCAACAGAGGAGTTTTTAAAAGTAATTGTAAGAAAGAATGGAGCTGTTACACTTAATATTGAGGGACAAGAAGTTATGAAGGTCCAAGTAAAATCTGAAGAAATAGTAATTAAAATAAAAGAAGATAAAGATATAGATATAACAATTAATGCAAAGAAGACAGGAGCAATAGATGATTTGGGTTATATAGTTGATTGTATGATTATTAATGAAGATAGAATTATGAATATAGGATTTGTAGCTCAATATGCAGGGATAACATCACAAGAAGCGAGAGAAAGATATAAAATTGGATTTAAAGTCGAGGAAAATGAGCAAGCAATAGGATATCAATATACCTTTGATACTAAAAAGAATTTCTCAGGGGTAATAAACATAGAGCCACTAAAAGAGGCAGATGCATTTGTAATAAATACAGCTAATAAAGAGTATTTGAATACACTGTTTGAAGCAATAGGTAAGGTATTTAAAGCAGTAAATGCAAGTCAAATGAAGGAACTGGGAGTAAAGGAAGAGCAAAATCCCTTAATATATGCAACGCCAGTTGGTTATACGCTATATGTGTTTAATCAAGCAATTAACGATTCTTTAGGCAAAATAACAAATGTAGATACATTAAGCTTCAATGAAAAATTTGATGTGTATCAAGGAAACCAAGTAGGAATGAATGTCCAAATGTTAATTGCAACTGTTATTGGAAACAATTATGACAAGACCGAAAATCCAGCTAATGATATAAATGCAGTTAATTCAAGAAAAGAACATAAAGTTAGTGTAAATGGGATGATAGGAAAAGAAGAATTGCAAGAATATGCAAATAAAATAGAAATTACAAAGCAATATAATATAACAATGGAAAAAGATTCAGAAGGATATATTAATTCAATCAAGATTTCAGAGTAGGTATTTAGAGAGGAAGGCTTTCCTCTCTTTTAACCAATATATAGGAGTAGTAAGGATGAAATATTATAGAGTAATACTAATTATATTGATTATTATTTGGATGGCTGTCATATTTAGATTTTCACATCAGCCTGGTGGTAAATCACAAGGTACGAGCTCGTCTGTAACTAAGTTTATTGTAAAAATATTTTATGGAGAAAGTAAAGAAGCAGAGGATAAGGTAAAAAGACTAGACCCAATAATTAGAAAGCTTGCACATTATACTGTTTATATTATTCGGAGGAATACTTATTGCAGGGGTTTTATTTACCTTTGATATGGATTTAAGAAAAAAAATATTGATTAGTCAAATTATAGGAAGTATTTATGCTATACTTGACGAATTTCATCAATATTTTATTCCTCGGCAGAAGTGCTAGGCTCTTTGATATAGGTATTGATTCATTTCGGAATATTTACTCGGGATAATTTTCATGTTGATTTTAGTAAAATGTTGTAGTATAATAAAAAGATAATATATGAAAGGGGTATTTAGTTATGATTAATGTGATTTTAAAAGATGGAAGCAAAAAAGAAATTCCAGAAGGCTCGTCTGCTTTAGACTTAGCAAGAGATATAAGTGAAGGGTTAGCAAGAAATATGACAGCAGTATTAGTGGATGGAAAAGTTAGAGATTTAAGATGTACTTTAGAAGAAGGAAATAATGTAGAAATTCTTACATTTGATAATAGCTTAGATGGAAAGAAGGCATATTGGCACACAAGCTCACATATTATGGCTCAGGCTGTGAAAAGATTATTCAAGGATGTAAAGCTTGCAATAGGACCTTCAATTGATACTGGTTTCTATTATGATTTTGATACAGATACCCCATTTACCGACGAAGATAAGATAAAAATTGAAGAAGAAATGAACAAAATAATAAAAGAAGATTTGAAAATTGAAAAATTTGTACTTCCTAGAAAAGAAGCAATTGAACTTATGAAAAAGTTGGGAGAAAGTTATAAGGTAGAGTTAATTGAAGATTTACCAGAGGAGGAGGAAATTTCTTTTTATAAACAAGGAGAATTTACAGACCTTTGTGCAGGACCTCACTTAGAAAGCACTGGAAAAGTTAAGAGGGTTAAAATATTATCTTCTTCAGGTGCATATTGGAGAGGCAGCGAAAAAAATAAAATGCTTCAAAGAATATATGCCATATCTTTCCCTAAACAGAGTGAACTAGAAGAATATTTGCAAGCATTAGAGGAGGCAAAACAAAGAGACCATAGGAAAATTGGCAAGGAATTAGAATTATTTATGACTCACCCACTTGTTGGCTCAGGACTCCCTATGTATTTACCAAATGGTGCTGTTGTTAGAAGATTGCTTGAAAGATATATTCAAGATAAGGAAGTAAAACTTGGATATAAGCATGTTTATACACCTTCAATGGCAAATGTTGATTTATATAAAACAAGTGGACACTGGGATCATTATAAAGAGGATATGTTCCCAGTAATGAAAATCGATCAAGAAGAGTTAGTATTAAGACCAATGAACTGTCCACATCATATGCTCATATATAAAAATAAAATGCATTCATATAGAGAACTTCCAATTAGAATTGGAGAGCTTGCTCATGATTTTAGATTTGAAGATAGTGGAAATGTTTGTGGACTTGAAAGAGTTCGTGAAATGTGTCAAAATGACGCACACCTTTTTGTAAGACCTGACCAAATAAAAGAAGAGTTTAAAAAGGTGGTTGATCTTATACTTTCAGTTTACGAGGATTTTGGATTTGAAAATTATTCTTTTAGACTTTCTTTAAGAGATAAAGACAATAAAGAGAAATACTTTGATGATGATGAAATGTGGGAGCTTGCAGAGACACAGCTTCGTGCAATACTTCAAGAGTCAGGCTTAAACTTCTATGAAGCAGAGGGAGAAGCAGCCTTCTATGGACCAAAACTAGATGTTCAAATAAAAACGGCAATTGGGCATGATGTAACCATTTCTACTTGTCAATTAGATTTCTTATTGCCACAAAGATTTGAACTAGAATATATTGGAGAAGATGGAGCAGCACATAGACCTGTTGTAATCCATAGAGCAATACTTGGTACTTTTGATAGATTTTTATCATTCTTGATAGAAGAAACCAAAGGAGCTTTCCCAATGTGGCTTTCTCCACTTCAAGTTAAATTGCTTCCAATATCTGATAATCAAATTGAGTATTGCAAGGAGGTACAAGAAAAATTACTTGAAAAGGATATAAGAGTTGAAATTGATGAAAGAAATGAGAAAATAGGATATAAGATAAGAGAAGCACAAATGCAGAAGGTTCCATATATGTTAGTTATTGGAGAAAAAGAAGTTGAGAGTGGAGCAGTGGGAGTTCGTTCTAGAAAACAAGGAGATATTGGACAAATAAAAGTGGACGAATTTGTAGAAAAAGTTACAAATGAAATTAGAAATTTTGAAAGAGATTAAAAATGGAGGAAAAGATATGATAGTAATAGGAGCAGATCATGGAGGCTTCAAATTAAAAGAGGAGATAAAGAAATACTTAGAGGAAAAAGGAATAAAATATGAAGATAAGGGAGCATATTCAGAGGATAGTGTTAATTATCCTGAAATTGCAAAAGAGGTTGCAGGTGCGGTTTCAAATAAAAAAGCTGATATGGGTATATTGATTTGCAGATCAGGAATAGGAATGTCTATGTGTGCAAATAAGTTTAAGGATGTTAGATGTGCACTCTGCTATGAAGAACAAACAGCGAAATTTTCAAGAATGCATAATAATGCAAATATGTTAGCCTTAGGTGCGGATTATATTTCTGTAAATGATGCAATTTGCATTTTGAGACAATTTTTGGCAACAGAATTTGAAGGTGGAAGACATGAAATGAGAGTTAATTTGATTAGTGATATTGAAAAAGAAAATATGAAATAAAGTTAAGCTTCCAATATACTAATTTTTTGTGAACTCAATTTTAAAAAGTATAAATGGAGTGATGTGTAATGAGTAAAAAGGTCATTTTAAGTGGTATTCAGTCTACTCGGCAATTTAACTTTAGGAAATTATTTAGGTGCAATAAAGAATTGGAGAGTTATGCAAGAGGAATATGATTGCAACTATATGATAGCTAATTTGCATACTTTAACTATTAGAAATAATCCAGAAGCTTTAAGAAGGAACACTTTAAACCTTTTAGCTTTATATATTGCTAGTCGGAATAGAGCCTGAAAAAAGTAATATATTTATTCAAAGTCAAGTATCTTCACATACTGAGCTCGCATGGGTTTTAAATTGTTATACATATGTAGGTGAACTTTCAAGAATGACACAATTTAAGGATAAATCTGCGAAACATGCAGATAATATTAATAGTGGACTTTTTACATATCCTGTACTTATGGCAGCAGATATACTTTTATATCAAGCAGATTTAGTACCTGTTGGAGAAGACCAAATGCAGCATTTGGAAATAACACGTGATATAGCTACAAGATTCAATAACATTTATGGTGAGACCTTTAAAATTCCAGAAGGTTATATGCCTAAACTTGGTGCACGCATTATGGGGCTTCAAAATCCAACTAGCAAAATGAGCAAAAGTAGTGATATAGAAAATGATAGTGTATTTTTAAATGATGAGCCTGAGGTTATTCTTAAAAAATTCAAAAAGGCTGTTACAGATTCTGAAAATATTGTTAGATTTGATAAAGAGAGTAAACCAGGTATAAGTAACTTAATGTCGATATATAGCATTATTACAGGGAAAACAGCAGCAGATATAGAAAAGGATTTTGAAGGAAAAGGATATGGAGACTTTAAAAAAGCTGTTGCAGAGAGTGTAATAGAAGAATTAAAGCCATTGCAAGCAAAATATAAAGAATTAATAGAAAATCCAGATTACCTAGAGAGTATATATAAAAAAGGTGCAGAGAGGGCATACAAAATAGCACATAAAACTTTGGAAGATGTATATAAAAAGATAGGTATGATTTGGTATTAAAAAAGCTAAATTATAGCTAGAGAGGAATTTTAATGTTTACAGACTATGCAAAAGTATTAATTAAATCAGGAGATGGGGGAGATGGTGCCATCACCTTTAGACGTGAAAAATATGTAGCAGCTGGTCGGACCAGATGGGGGAGACCGGAGGAAATGGTGGCAGTATCTACTTTATCGTGGATCCAGATTCTAATACCCTTATAGATTTCAAGTTTAAAAGGAAGTTTAAGGCAGAGAATGGAGAGAATGGTTCTGGTAGTCATTGCTATGGAAAATCTCGGAAAAGATTTGTATATAAAAGTTCCAAGAGGAACAGTGGTGAAAAATGCTAAAACTCGGAAAAGTGATGGCAGATTTATCAGAGAAAACTCAAAAAGAGCTAATTTTAAAAGGTGGTAGAGGTGGAAAAGGAAATTCACATTTTGCAACCTCTACAAGACAAGCACCAAGATTTGCTCAGGGGCGGAGAAAAAGGGATTGAATTAGAGGTAATACTCGAACTAAAACTTTTAGCAGATGTTCGGACTTTTGGGCTTCCCAAATGTTCGGAAAATCTACATTTTTGTCAGTTGTAACTTCTGCGACACCTAAAATTGCAGATTATCATTTTACTACACTTACTCCTAATTTGGGTGTTGTTAAAACTGAGTATGGTGATAGTGTTGTAATTGCAGATATTCCAGGAATTATAGAAGGAGCAAGTGATGGTGTTGGGCTTGGAATACAATTTCTAAGGCATATAGAAAGAACTAGATTACTACTTCATTTTATAGATATATCTGGAGCTGAAGGAAGAAATCCAGTTCAAGATTTTTACACAATACAAAAAGAGCTTGAAGGTTATAATAAAAAATTAAGCAAAAGAAAGCAAATAATTGTTGCAAATAAAGCAGATGTTGCACAAGATAGCACATTATATGAAAATGTAGAAAAATTGGCTAAGAAGGAAAATATGGAGCTATTTAAGATATCTGCTGCATCAGGTCAGGGAATTAAAGAATTAATGACGTATGTGTCTAAAATTTTGAAAGAACTTCCAAAAGATGATTTAATTGAGGTAGAAGATAGAATTGTTTATAGATTAGAGCAGTCTGAGAAGGATTTTGATATAGTAATGGAAGGAAAAGATTACATTGTAAAAGGACCAGCAGTAGATAGAATAATGAGACGTGTGAATATTCAAGATAGAGAGTCAATGCATTATTTACAAAAAAAGCTTGAGGAGACCGGTATTTTTGAAGAACTTAAGCGCAGAGGAGTAAAAGAGGGAGATACGGTTAAATTGCTCGATTGGGAATTTGAATGGTATGAATAATATGATACTAGAGATATTAAAATGGGAAAAAGGCATATACTTTTTCCCATTTTAATATATAAATAACTTTTTTATGCTTTAATTTTTTCTTTATTCTCTTTACTTTGAGTATTTTCTTTAGAAAGTACTTCTTCCTTTTCGTTTGGTAAAAATAAATTTATCAAAATTCCTACAATTGCAGATAGGCTCATTCCAGAAATTGTTACTGAAAGGTCTCCTGATACTATTGAAATTGCTGCTCCACCTAGACCTAATACTAACATTGATGAAGCTACTATTACATTTTTTGTTTTATTAAAATCTACTTGGTTTTGAATTAATACTTTTAATCCATTTACTGCTATGAAGCCATAAAGAAGTAATGAAACTCCTCCTAATACTGCATTTGGTATTGTTGAAACTAGAGCAGTAAACTTTCCTAAAAATCCTAAACAGATGGCAAAAATTGCGGCTAAGCCTATAACCCAAACAGATGCAACTTTTGTCATTCCTACAACGGATGTGTTTTCTCCATATGTAGTGTTTGCAGGGCCTCCTATAAGTCCAGCAACAAAGGTTGCAATACCATCGCCTAGTAATGTTTTTTCAAGCCCAGGGTCTTTTAATAAATCTTTTCCAATTATATTACTAAGTGAAGTATGATCTCCAATATGCTCTGCCATTGTAACAAGCGCTATGGGAGCAATAGTGAGCAAAGCACCAAAGTTTGGAGTATAGTTTAAGAAAGGAATTGCAAATTGTGGAAGGCTAAAGAAAGTAGCATCAATAACAGGAGAGAAGTCTACTAATCCTAAAAGCACAGCAGATATATATCCTGTTACAATTCCGAACTAAGAAAGGTATTATTTTTAAAAATCCTTTTCCTCTCACAGCAACAATAGCAGTTACTAAAAATGAAAGTGCTGCAACTAAAACTTCCTTCCAAGCGAATGCTTCTGATGCAAGTCCCATTTGAGAGATTGCAGAAGGTGCGAGACCTAAACCAATAATCATAATCATTGGCCCAATTACAATTGGTGGCAATAATTTATCTAGCCAATTCTTGCCAGCTAGTTTTATAATTAAAGAAAACACTATGTAGATAAGACCTACGACCATAATACCAGTCATAGCTCCTGATAGACCTCCTTTTAAATACGTAGCGGCAAGAGGTGCAATGAAGGCGAAAGAACTGCCTAAATAAACTGGTGATTTTCCCTTGGTACATAGTATGTAAATTAAAGTACCTATACCAGATGCAACTAATGCAACAGGTATTGTAAGTACAGTTTCACCAGCCTGTGCATTTACTAAGATGGGTACTAGAATTGTAGCACCAAACATAGCAAATACATGCTGAATAGCTAATATAATCCATTTAGCTATTGGTGGTTTTTCGTTTATACCTATGTTCATGTTAGTTTTTTCCATATAAATTTCCTCCTAAATATTTTTTATTTGGGTATGAGAATATATAAAAAAATCACTAATAAAAATTAGTGATGACTGTCAAAAGAAAATGTAAAAATAAGCAATTTTTCTTTGCCTTTTTGCATTATATTAAGTTTTATTTTTTCTACAAAAAATCTCATTTTTTATACCCTAAAAAATAATACTATATTTTATAAAGAAATGCAAGTATAATTTGAAAAAATATATACTTTTTGTTAGATTAATGCTATAATTTATATATATTTGAAGATAGATGGAGGAAAATCATTATGAAATGTCCAAAATGTGGTAGTCAAAGTATTTCAAGTGTGATAGACACTAAAACTAAAACAAAAGGGTTTGATGGTGGAAGTGCCTGCTGTGGATATTTATTATTTGGCTGGATTGGTATATTATGTGGATTATGCAATACAGGGGATACAACAACTACTACAAAAACGACTCATATATGTAATGATTGTGGAAATAGATTTTAATGAAAAAAAGTACTAAGATAAAGATATGGGCATTTTTAATGAGATTAGGAAGTAGGGGAGGATGCCACCAAAGGGAGGATAGAAGCTTTAAGATTAGAGGCTGGCAGTTTCCAGTGTGCAGTAGATGTACAGGAATATTAACAGGCCAAATATTAGGTGCTGTTTTATATTTTTGTAACATAAGAATTCCATTTTACTTAGATTTCGGATTTTTATTTATCATGTTTTTAGATTGGTTTATTCAATATAAGAAGCTAAAGCAATCAACAAATTTTAGAAGATTTTTGACAGGAAATTTAGCGGGAATAGCACAAATGAGCATTATAGTAAAGGCTGTATTATTTATTTGGAGTTTTATATAAAATCAATCACATTATGTTATTATAAATCATATAGTATCTTAAAGGAGAAGCTTGATATGTTAAAGAAACTATATGAAGATGCAAAAAATATAAAAGAAAAGGACCCAGCAGCAAGAAGCTTGCTAGAGGTCTTTATTCTTTATCCTGGTTTTCATGTGCTCGTTTTTTATAGATTTTCACATTTTTTATATCTACATAGATTATATTTTATAGCAAGATTTATATCACAATTTGCAAGGTTTTTTACAGGAATAGAAATACATCCAGGAGCTAAAATAGGAAGAAGACTTTTTATTGATCATGGAATGGGCATTGTAATAGGAGAAACAGCAACTATCGGGGATGATTGCACAATATACCATGATGTAACACTTGGAGGAACAGGAAAAGATAAATATAAAAGACATCCTGATATCGGAGATAATGTCATGGTAGGTGCAGGAAGTAAAGTGCTAGGACCTATCAACATTGGAAATAATGTAAAAATTGGTGCAAATAGTACAATTTTAAAAAATGTTCCAAGTAATGTAACTGTTGTTGGATATGATAGAATAATAAGAAAATAGAATCAAAATACAAATATGTTAAGAATTATAAATTTTTTTCAGAAAACTATATATTTTTACTCAAATTTATGTTAAAATAAATTTGAGTTTGCCACTTTAGCTCAGTTGGTAGAGCAGCAGATTCGTAACCTGCAGGTCGGCGGTTCGATTCCGCCAAGTGGCTCCATTAAGTAAAATCGTCGCACCAGACGAAACGATTTTGGCTCAATGTCAATAGTTGTGGTGAGATGCCTGAAAAGTATTCTTATCTCAGCTTTTTTAATCAGTCCCAAATTTTAGGCAACTCCAATAAACCAATAGTAACAATTGGCAATTTATGGTAGGATATTTCTCTTGTTTTTTCTTTAATTTGACATCACTAATATTCTCGCCTTAAAATGTGCAAAGCTTCTAATTCGTACAATATGTGAAAAATTGGATAAATAATTATCCAAGAGATATGTTTAACCAAATATTGAAAGAATTATGTGCTTAAAAAACTGGAAGTTTAATATTGAGATTTAAAACTTTTTCTTATTTTATAAAAATATTATTAAGTTTTTAGGTCTTTATGATATACTAATTTAAACAGTTAATGAGTTAATTATTTTTTTGAGTAAAAATGTGGGAGGAGCACTGTGAAAAATATGATATCTTTCAACAGTGTTCCTCCCCAAACTATTGACATTGAGACAAGATTATTTTCCCATGACCTGCTGATAAAGCTCCTTCGCTGTATCATAGCCAATATAATCTTGGGGACTTCTGTACTCGAATACAGGAAGCCTTTCAGTTGTCCACGGGAGCCTGGTAAGGGCATACACAGGTCCAAACTCACCCATCGCCACGCCCATCAGAGAGGAAATAATACTTCTTGTTATTAATACAGCGCCATAATCAGCAATCAGCCTTTCAAGAATGGCATCTTCGTTTCTAACAATGGTAAAATCACCAGCAATTTCGATACGCCCCAAAGGAGTATACAAATATAAAGGTATACCATAGTAGAACTCAAGACCAATGCCACCATTGTTAGTGATTTGACTGAAAAGGGGATTAACATCTGCATTACTTCTCACGCTGGAAATACCAAAATCCGTAATCAGGTTATAGATTTCCTTCCGTGCCTTAAGCACATTGCTCCAATAGTTTTTGTCCATTTTTCTACCTCCAAAAATTTTGCTAAGTTGATAAGGTTAAAAGTAAACACAATGGATATTCAGATAAAGGCTTTTAGCACTTAATCTATTTTATTATACTATAATTTTACATAAAATTCAAGTTACTAAAATTTTTGCTGTGATTAATTTAGGATAAAATAACCCTAGAAGAATATCTGTTGAAAAGTTCACACCTATGTTGGAAATAATGCAGAGGTAAGATATTTAACGAATAAAAAAGAGGAATTAAAAGCACATATTATAAGACTAAGTCTCAAGCTATGTTTTGTAATACTTTTTAAAGTCAAATGTAATAACAAATTTGAGCAATTAATATTTAGATTTGTTATGACATTAATTATGGATAAACCATTTACTTAGTATAAATATTAGAATAATAATGAAGGATATCAAAGAAATTATAAAAGCTAATTTTATAGAACTATTCACATTATTTAGTAATAATGTGTTTGTTAAGATAGGTATTTTAGGCAAAAAGTGTTTTGCAATCAATAGAATCAAGAATGTAGAAATTATTTTAAAAATCTAGACATTTTGATTATAATTAATGAAAAAAATAAGCTTAGAATTTTTTTTGAATAAAACATTGAGTTAATATGTAAAATATAGTATTGTAATACTATATAAAGTAAGCTGTAAAGATTGCTGTGGGGGAATAAAAATTCCAATAATTTATTGGAGACAACTAATTAGAAATATTAGTTGCTAGTTTTTTTATTTTATGTTATACTAATTTTGACAGTTTATTAGTCAATTATTTTTTTTGAATAAAATATGAGAGTAACACTATTAAAAATAGTCATATTTTTTGCAAATAACCTTCTAAAATGCTTCAATAATCTAATTTATTATTAATACAAGATAGGTTAAATAAAATTAATAAAGGTGAATATTTCTAAAATAAACTTTAGAAGTATTGATTTTCTGTAAAAAATGGTATAAAATATATACAAATTAATTATAATAATAGAGAAATTAAAAGGAGGAAACACTTATGGCAGAAGTATATATGGCAGGAGACTTAAGAAATGGGACAACATTTGAATTAGATAGCCAAGTTTTCAAAGTAGTTGAATTTCAACATGTTAAACCAGGAAAAGGAGCAGCCTTTGTTAGAACAAAGATTAAAAATGTTATAACAGGAGCTGTTATAGAAAGAACATTCAATCCATCAGAAAAGTTACAAGGAGCAGAAGTAGAAAAAAGAGATATGCAATATCTTTATAATGATGGAGATTTATATTATTTCATGGATAATGAAACATATGAACAATTACCACTAAATAAAGATCAATTAGGAGATAGCTTAAAATACATAAAAGAAAATATGAATGTTAAGACATTATCTTTTAAAGGAAAAGTCTTTTCAGTGGAACCACCTATGTTTGTGGAGCTTGAAGTTACATATACAGAGCCAGGATTTAGTGGCAATACTACTACTACATCAGGAAAACCTGCAAAATTGGAAAATGGCTTAGAAATAAGTGTTCCTTTATTTGTTGAAATAGGCGATGTTATTAGAATTGATACAAGAACTGGCGAATATATGGAAAGAGTTTAAGGAGTTTGAGAAAATGGCAGATTTAAAGAAAAAATTTAATGCTATTATGGCAGATTTAGAAAGCAATATTAAAAGTAAAGAGGATATGGAATATATAAAATCCCAAGTATATAATATTGCATTATTGTTTTTAGATGAAATAGATAACATTACAGAGCTTAGTTTAGACAGAATGAATGTTATGCTAGAAAGAGAAAAAGAGTTAGCACACAAAGTAACTAAAATGGAAAGAACACTAAATATGTTAGAAAAAGAAGTATTTGTGGCTAAGCATCGGAGATTTTGAAATTGTATGTCCTTATTGCAATGCGGAGTTTATAAGTGATATTAGTGATGATCCAAGTGAAGAACTAAGATGTCCAGAATGTGGTAATTTAATAGAAGTAGATTGGCATGAATGTGAAGATGGATGTGACCATAATTGCGGAGGAGATTGTAGTTGTGACCACTGTGAGGATGAAGAAGTGGACGATTATGAAGAAGAAGATGAAGACGACATGTAGTCAAGTTGTCTTTTAGAAAATTTACAAACCCCAGAAAAATCTGGAGTTTGTTTTTTTATAAGTCTTGGCTATTTAGGGAGGTTGTATATAATCTAGTGGATTAATTGCCTTTCCATTAATTTTTATAGAGAAATGTAAATGGCATCCAGTTGTGGAACCATTGGTTGGATTTCCATTTTTATCTTTATATGGATTATTTACAACATCATATACATTTAATGGACCAACTTGACCTAAGACCTGTGATTGCTCAATTTTGTCACCGAACATTTACTAAAAAATTGGGAGAGACATGACAATAAATAGCCTTTATGGCTTCACTCTCTAAATTAATAGTATATCCGACCACTTCCGCTAAAGCCAGTATAAGTAACAACTCCGTGACATTGTAGCTAAAAAATATGTATTCTCAATTGCAGGTATGTCAATTCCAGAATGATAGCTTGCTGCTCCATAAAGATTTAAGCTTCTATAACCAAAATAAGAAGAAATATAATATTTATTTGGCAGAGGCCAAGTAAAACCATTTTCACTTACTAAAATATCCTCTGGATTTATTCCAAAATCCGAGTAGTCAAAGGATACAGTAGAACTAAATATAGCGACAATAATTGTAATGACAATAATAACAATAAAAGAATAAGAAAATACATTTTTCATAAGGTTACCTCCTTGAATTTGAGTAACCTCCAATAGAAATTATATATCTAAAAATTAAT
>JAAWCC010000010.1 GCA_022792975.1 Clostridia bacterium
AAAACGTAATTAAAAATAGAAAAGATGGCTTTGCTATGATTTGGATTAATGGAAAGGTTCAAACTGTATTTGGAAATGAAAGCTTAGAATTACAAGCTGAAATAGCAAGAACCTATAAGTCATTAAATGCTGAAGAAGAAAAATCTGATAGAAAAATAATTTTAGGAAGTATTGCAAATAAAGGAAAGGTAAGAGGAATAGCTAGAGTTTTAAATACATATCAAGATATTTATAAAGTAGAAAAAGGAGATATAATTGTAGCAACCATGACAACCCCTGATTACGTTTCTGCAATGGAAAAAGCAGCTGGATTTATAACAGATGAAGGTGGAATTACATGTCATGCAGCCATCATTTCTAGAGAATTTAATGTGCCTTGTATTGTAGGTACATTAAATGGAACAAAGGAGATAAAAGATGGACAAATGATAGAATTAGATGCATATACTGGAAAAGTATATATTCTAACTTAATTCGGAATTATACATAAGTAAAACAATTATTTAGTTAGTATAGAAGGCTCAAGTAAAAGAGGAGGAGTTCATATGTTAGAGCAGTTTTCGCGAACTGAGTTATTAATAGGTAAAAAAGGTGTTGAAAAATTAAATAATTCAAAGGTAGCTGTATTTGGAATTGGGGGAGTAGGATCATTTACTGTTGAGGCATTAGCCAGGGCTGGAATTGGCAGATTTGTTTTGGTTGATAATGATAAAATTGCTATGACTAATTTAAATAGGCAATTGATTGCAACAAGAAAGACTATTGGAAGATATAAGAGTGATGTCGCGAAGGAGAGAATATTAGAAATTAACCCAGAAGCAGAGGTTGAAGTTTATCAGGAGTTTTTTCTTACAAATTCTAAGTCCAATATAATTAAAACAGATTTATCTTATGTTGTAGATTGTGTAGATACAGTTACAGCTAAAATAGAAATTATTACTAAATGTAAGGAGTTTAATATACCAGTAATATCGTCGATGGGAACAGGAAATAAATTAGAGCCTTTAAAATTTGAAATTGAAGATATTTATAAGACAAGTGTATGTCCTTTAGCAAAAGTTATAAGAAAAGAATTGAAGAAGAGAAATATTGATAAATTAAAAGTGCTTTATTCAAAAGAGGAGCCCATAAAAATAGAAACAGAAGAGCATGCGCCGCGGGAGTATTTCTTTTGTCCCATCTGTTGCAGGTTTAATTATAGCAGGAGAAGTAATTAAAGACATAATAAAATGAGCATTTAGGTATGCTCATTTTATTTATACGGCTCTATTCATATTTCCATTTGTATAATTTGGTCCCTCAAAACGTTTACCAGATTTAACTGTTCTAATTACATTATTTATTTCCTCTATATCTTCTTCCAATATGTCAATACGTGCATAATCAATATTTAAGTCAGAATATTGAAGTGATAGAATTTTTGAATTATATATATTCGAAAGTGTTTGCAGACTATTTGGGATAACTTTAAACAAAAGTCCCATTCGGTCTCTTAAGTAATAATCATTCTCACCATCTCTACACTTTGCAGCACATTTAGGGTAACAGCCATTAGATTGACCAAGTAAGCAGTATTTCGAAGTCATAACTTTTAATTTACCATACACTATAAATTCTTTATTAACATTAGAGGATATGTTTTGAATATCTGTTTTTTGTAATTCAGGTGATAATGTAACAGTGTTGACATTATATTTCGTAAGGTCATTTAAAGTATAATCATTAAACACGTTTAAAGTATAATTTGCTATAAAGTCAAGATTTCTATAATTTTCATTTTGTAAAATGCCGAAGCTCACCAATGCTGGAAAATACAAAGCCCTTAATATCATATGAAGCGACAAAGGAAGCAATAAAGCTGTCTAGCAAGTTTAGATAATTTAAATTTATAACAGCAGGCAAATATATATATGTATCAAATTTAGAAGTTAAAGTTTTTATAGCATGTTTATTTTTAACATTACGAAAACAGCGAAGAGGTATATATACTCTATCTATCTTTTCTAACTTGTTATATTTAAAATCTGGATTAATCTGTGATAAAAGTAAAGAAAATTTTGTGCCAGTATGTGGTTTTTGCTCAAAGGTTTTTTTCATTACTTTTATTGGAACTCTAGTGAATTTTCTTGCTACTAGAAATTCCATTTTTTCTAAGGCCTCACGTCTTAAACTATTTATCTGACTCAAATGTGGTATATATAATCCATCATCTAAATCAATATCAATATTAGCAAATTCAAATGGTGTATCATTTGTTTTTGAAAACTGGGTTATAAGTTTTTCCTTCGTAATAGGCTGATTTATAGCAACTTCTGGAATTATTTCAGATTGCATATTCACACTAATATTTTTATAACTATCATATTCCTTAAGAGGAATAATTGAAACAGAGACTGGAATATCTTTTTTTACGGTGATTTTACATTGCAATTTAATTTTTTTAAACTCTTTGCCAGAGAAGGTTAATCGTGCCTCGTCTGATAGCCTTTTACTGGTTATTTTAAATATTTTATCTCCAGGTCTAATGTTTCCCTTCATTCTTCCAATTGTGATTAATTCATTATTACAAGCGAAAGGAATATTGCTTCCTTGAAACATAAGCTCTGAAACTCTATATTTTGTCGGTTCATTTTCTAGAGTGATAGAATCTCCGAGAGCCAGAGACTCATTTAAATTTAGAGTTATATGACCTTTTTTATCATTATAGTTTGCTACATTTCCAATATAAATCCCCATATTGTTTTGCTTTTCTTTGCAAACGAAATCTTGGTTTGCATCCCTACTTAAGTGCCCACTTGAAAAATTTCCTCTATTGAAGGCTTGAAGTAAATCAATTTTGTCTTTTAGCTCAATTTCAAAAGGTGCAGAGGATAAGTGCATATCTATATATTTTCTATAAATCCTTGTTACAATTGCAACATATTCAGGAGACTTTAATCTGCCCTCCACTTTAAAAGAAGTAACACCTGCATCTATAAGACTTGGTATAAATTCCAGTCCACATAAATCACGAGGACTTAAAAGATATCCACTATCTATAACTTTATCATTTTGCAATAATTCATAAGGAAGGCGGCAGGCTTGAGCACATCTTCCGACGATTAGCAGAGCGACCACCAATCATGCTAGACATTAGACATTGACCAGAATAACTAATGCAAAGAGCACCATGTATAAAGGCTTCTATTTCAGTGTCTGTATTACGGCATATATATTCAATTTCTTGTAGCGAAACTTCTCTTGCGAGAACTATTCTTTTAAAACCTAAACGCTCTAAGTTTTTAACTCCATTTAAATTATTAATTGTCATTTGAGTACTTGCATGAATCGGAAGTTTTGGAAAATACTTAATTAACTTCAAGGCAAGACCTAAATCTTGAACAATGATTGCATCAATTCCATATTCATAAGCTTTTTCAGCAATAGATATTGCATCAAAAAATTCACTATTTTTAATCAATGTATTAAGAGCTAAATGTACTTTTACATCACGTACATGAGCATATTCTATTACCTGTTTTAGTTCTTCTATTGTAAAATTACTGGCTGATGCACGTGCACTGTATGAAGAAGCACCAACATATATTGCATCTGCACCATTTTGCACAGCGGCTTTAACACAGTTAAAATCAC
>JAAWCC010000156.1 GCA_022792975.1 Clostridia bacterium
ATTTGTATTTGAGGTTGTATCTTTTACTTTTCTGATTAGCAAATAGCATACAAATGTTAATACAATAATCATCATTTGTACTATTAAACCTAGTTTTCCACTGTAAAAGCTGTTTGTAAATCCAAAGTTTGATACTGCCCAATTTTTTAATGTTTCTATAAATAGTATTGGTACTATTGAAATTACTGATAAACTTTGGAATACATAGTCTAGCTTGTCTCTTTTTAAGATTTCTATTTGCATTTCTTGTGTTATATTATTTAAGTTTTTTAAATAAAGTGATGCTCCATCATTTGTTTTTCTATCTCCAAACTCACGTGTTAAGTATGATATTCCAGCAAATTCTTTTAAATAACTATTTGGTGCTACATCATAATACTTTTCTAGCTCTTCTTCTGGGTCATCTGATATAAGTATTTCATATATTTTTTCTCCCTGTCTTGACACCTCTAGTTCATCATTTTGAGATACTTCATATATTGCTTCTTCTACCATGTTAAATTCGTGATAAGCATGTCTTATTTCTGAAAAAAATTCTACTTGCTGTTTTAAAAGCTTGTTGTCAAGTTTTCCAACCATTCCATCAATTACTGTATCTATCATAAATACTTCAAATATTATAAGTATTCCTAAAAGTAAAGGATTCGATTTTGCAATTAATATAATTAGAATAGTTAGTGGTATAATTATTAGTAATGCTTTTGTAATTATTGAAGAAGCTTGTCTTCTGGTTTTATATTCGTCCTCAATGTTTATTATTTCTAATTTTCTTCTTAATTTAAATAAGTACCTTTTTATTCCTGGTATTTTTGCATATATAACATATAACTTCTGATATAATATTTCTGAAGAAAATTTATTACTCTCTGTTCCTTTTCTTAATTCTCTTAAATATTTTCTTTCGCCTTTATTCAGTGCTTTATTTATAAGTACAAAGGCTACAATTATAGCTACAAATGCAACAATTGCAACACTTAGTATGTACATTAAAACCTCGTTCGACATGTTAGTTTTAGCACCTCCTTAACCTTCGCTCATAATTTATTTTTTGGCAGTTTTTGTTTGTCTTTTTGCCTTAGCTTGTGTTTTTTCTGTTTTTGCAGTAGATTTTTTTGTTATTTCTTCTACTCCTGCATACCCATCTTTTATTCTGACACCCCAGTTTTCTTCTACGAATTTATCAAAGTCCTCTATGTCAGAGTCATCCATATTATTTCTCATTTCTATTAAGTTTGTGTCTGAAATTTTATTTGTTATTACATAGCTATCATCTACATATTCTAGTATATTTACATATTTATATGTCTCTCTATCTGTAATCTTTCCAAAGTAACGTGTTGCATTATCCATAAATTTATCTAGCTTTCCTTCAAGTGTTTTTTCATTTCTATGGTCAAATGTATATTCATTTTTGTTTTCTATTGGAATACATTCTGTTATTCTCTCTATATATCTTCTTCCTCTAAAGTCTTTTACTAAGTGTATATCAAAGTTTAATACTTGTATAACTTGTTCTTCAGCTGTTTTTTCATCTTTGAATACCCCTGTTCTAAGCATTGAGTTTCTTAGTGCTGTAACTAAGTTTGGGAATGTTTTAGCGTGGTGAGTAAATAATGTAAACTTAGATGCAACTTGGGCTGCCTGTATCATCCAAGATGCTACTGGGTCTGTTGCAACCTCTCCGAATAATATTTACAGAACCGTCAGTCTTCTTTTGAACGTCTAGTCCCTCTTGTCCTGAAACTGTCTCTGTCTCTCTAAAAGATAATATATTTCTTGTTGGGTAAATTTTTCTTAAATGAAGCTCGAAGGCAGTTTCTTGAACTCTTATATTCATAGTTTCATATATATTTTCAATCATAGCCATAAGCATTGTTGTTTTTCCGACAGCCTTGTTCTCCTGTAAGTGATAAAATTCTTGCTCCTTTAACTAAATATTTTAAAAGGTCAATTGCTTTTTCTTTTCCTTCATATGTAATTATTTGTTCAAGTGTTGCACGTTTTACGTCAAACTTTCTTACAAAGAATGCCCATGTTTCTGACATTGATGGCCTAACTACAACGACACGTGATCCATCTTTCATTTCATTGATTTTGTAACCATTTGAGTCTGATAATTGCCCTGGGTTATTGTATTTATATATATTTTGACATACTCTTTTTAATTCACTTTCCGTTCCAAAGCTTAAGAAGGCCAGTCTTATTGATACACCTTAGAAGAATATCCATATTGCATCACATGCTCTTGGTACTTTATTATCTAATATTTGGTCTAGATAATCTCCATCTGTTTGTGCAACTTGGCTTAAGAAGCTCTCTGGAAGACCAGAGACACCACCAGAAACACCGTCTATGTTCATATCTCTTATTTCATCTATACTACTATATCCTTTGTAGATTTGATATATTCTTTGAGTTACAATCTTTAATTTATCATCATATGTAAGTACTATATCCTCTTTATCGAATATTTCATCTATTTCTTCAGAGGTTATAACATGGCATGGCTTTGCTTCTCCTGCAACATATTTTAAGGCTGCAAGATTATATTTTTTTATAAGCTCTGTCAACGCTTCATATCCAAATTGTAATTTATATATGTATATTAATATATCAAATTTATCTTGAGATGTAAGAAGTGATGGTATGTCAAATGGAATTGCTTTTGATATATTTGTTTCATCTGCACCATACTCTTTTGAAAGCAAGTCATAGATAAGCTCTTTAACATACTTTTTATCATTAACATCTCCATAGGTGCATCCCTTTAAAGCCTTTTTTAGCTCGTACTTTTTATTTTTTCTTCTTTTCAGTTCTTCTTCTGATAAACCTATATCATAAAGGTTTATTTTTGTAATTTCGTCTAGTCTTCTCTTAACGAACTCTGTCATTTTTTCTAAGGTATATGTTTTATCGTCAAGCTCTACATTTTCTTCAATTTCCTCATTCTTTCTTGCCTTTAGTATTCTAAATACTAGGAAAGCTGCTACTGCTAAGACTAGTAATATTGCTAGGATGTTTATCATTTTGGCTTCCTCCTTTTTCAGTTCTTTAAATCCTCATTTGTAATTCTTGCATTTTGTAGACTATTGCGTCTGTATCTCTCTTTAATTCTTTAATAAAGAATGTTGTTCTATCTTCTCCATCATCTAATCTTTTTAATCTTGTATTTAAGAAAAATTCAGCTGCTGTTCCCTCGCAAACCGCCTCTGCAAAAAGGTTAGTGTATGGAACTGTAAGCATTTCCTTCTTTTCTCCTAATAATCTCGCAACATTTTTACTAGAATATTTTGATTTTCTGTCATAATTATTTATAAGTCCCATTACTTGTTTTGGTGGGAACAATTCCTTATTCTCTCTAAGCTTGACAAATTTTTCAAACTCTAGTGGTTTTTGCTCCATATCTATGATTATTATATTTGACATTTTTAATATTCTTTTTGTTGTTTCCTCCTCTAATCCATTGTTTAAATCTACTAATATTATGTCATAATATTGCCTTGCAACATTTATTATATCTAAACAAGCACTATATACTCTTTTATAGTCTGCATCTGTAAAATCCTCCTTCTTTTTAGGACCTGCAACTACTTCTAATCTGTTTTTGTAAACTATTTTTGTATAGTTTGCAACCATATCTGGTGATAGTCTTTTTGCAGCTGCAAGCTTTGCCATTCCTTCTAAGCCTGATTCTAAATCCATTGCCTGTTTATTTTCAGTTATTAATTTAACTGCTTTTACTCTATCCTCTACTCCAAATGCTTTTAAAGCTACTTGATCATTATATCCTGTTGAAACTAACAAAATTTTATAATTATGCTCTGTACCCATGTATGCGGCAAGTGCCATCGCAGAATGGGTTTGTCCTATTTTGCCTGTATTATCATTCCAAAGTGTAATAATTGCCATAGCACTTACTCCTTTTCTAAGTTTTTAATTATTTTTTTCACTTCACCAGAGGTTATATCCTCATCAAATATTGTTGTCATTAAATATAATAAGCCATTTTTATAGTGATCGCTTAATTTCCTCATTCTTATCCTAGAAATCACTTGATTTATAATAGTTACACTATAATTTCCAAGCTCAATTGGAAAATTTAATATTTCCTTATCCCAAGATACTTTACAACCTAAAGTTAGGTAGTCTAGATACTCATTTTCTTCCTTTAGCAGATTTTTAGAAAAAAGTACTTTAAATACTTTTATTGGCTTTTTTAATATGCTCAAAATCTCTGTACCTTTTTTTAATGAATATAAATCAAAAGCTGTAACAAAGCAGTTTTTATAGTTTCTTTCGATATCAAAATTTAATGCAGCCTCTGGTGTGTCTATATCAACCAAAGCTATATCATAGTCTAAAGGTTTATCCTCTATTCCTAAATAATTTTTTATTTTATCCATACTATTAAATCCGAACAGCTACATCGAAGCCTTCAAATTCTGTTACATAACTTTGTGTTGGACTTATTGCTGGAATCACATATTTCGTTTTTTGAAGTAGGCTTGCATCAATTACTAGTACTTTCTTTTCTGCCATAGCTAAAATTCTTGCTATATATAATATTAAGTCTAATTTGTCATAACCGCCTATAAATCCTACTGTTTTCATATTTTAAGTATCCTTTCCTTCTAAAATATCGGCATAAAGTGGTAGGCATTTTGCCACCACTTTATTTTGTTTTAATATGTTGATAAATCTCCTACATATTGTTGTCTAGCAGCTTTCATTTTTTCTGCCTCGCTTGAAACTCCTGCTTCTACATTTGTTAATTTTTCGTCTCCATATCCATCTACTGCTTGATTTATTGTTCCTCTTTGATTTCTAGCAGCTTCTGTATATCTGCTTGACAATGCATTCATTGCTGTTGTTGTTATATTTGGGTTTGCATTCATTAAAGATATTACACTTTGGCTTGCTATATATGTTGGAGTTGAGTTTCCTTGCATTCCTGCATCTGCATAAGTTGTTGCATAAAGTAATGAGCCTTCCATAATATATGCCTCGACTATTGCATTGCTCATAGTTAATATTTCGTCTTCTGATACTTCAATCCAGACTGTATCTGAGTTTGTTTGGTCTACACGTTTTTTTGATAATACAATAAAATCTTCTCCACTTGGAAGCCTTAATCTTACATCAATATGTTGTCCTTCCTCAAGTTGAGTTGGAAGCACTAGCATATTGTATTCTTGAATTCTTACATCAGAAGACCTTTCTTTTCCTTCTTGATTTATCATATCTGTAGTAATTACAGTTCCTTTTCTTACTCCAATTTTTGCAGTTGAATTTTCTGTTATATATGTAGCAAAATTAGCGCTTGTTAAAGCATTGTTTGGTGCATGCTCGGCTCTAACCTGCTCTAGTTTTAGATTTCCTTCTAAATTATCACCAGAGATTACATCTTGAGCTAATACATAAACTGAACGATATTCAATTGCTGCTTGTTCTTCCTTCATTTTTGATATTTGAAGAATTAATAATCCTATTATAATACCTGTAATAATTAATGTTAAAAACATTCCTAATAAAAATGATGTTCTTGCTTTTTTTTGCATCGGATTCATTGCCATAA
>JAAWCC010000157.1 GCA_022792975.1 Clostridia bacterium
AAATGGGAATTTTAAAGGAGGAGAAATAAATGCCTAAAGCAAATTCAGATAAAATAATGTTCTATGGTACAGGAAGAAGAAAATGCTCTATTGCAAGAGTAAGATTAGTACCAGGTTCAGGAAAAATAACAATTAATTCTAAAGATATAGACGAATACTTAGGACTAGAAACATTAAAAGTTATAGTTAGACAACCACTTGTTGCAACAGATACATTAAACAAATATGATGTAATCTGTAATGTAAAAGGTGGAGGCTTCACAGGTCAAGCAGGAGCAATCCGTCATGGAATATCAAGAGCTTTAAACAATGCAAATAGTGAATACAGACCAATTCTAAAAGTAAAAGGATTTTTAACAAGAGATCCAAGAATGAAGGAAAGAAAGAAATATGGTCTTAAAAAATCAAGAAAAGCTCCACAATTTAGTAAGAGATAATGTTTATATAAAAAGGAAGAGAGTTCCCAAAATCGGGAACTCTCTTCCTTTTTAATTATTCTCCTTATCTAGGAAAATACCATTTCAAAGGGTCAATAAGGATGGCATCACATCATATAGCCTCGTAATACATCGAAGTGAAACAAAGGCCTGAAGACGTGAGGAACCATAATAAGCTGCGAAGCAGTGTCATTTCTAGTGGCACGGCCACTGTGCTTTCCAAAGGATTTATCCTGAACAGAGGTGTGTGTGCTATTGACAAATTGAACACGCTGCCTATGGGCAGGTAAAATCTCCAGCGCTTTAGCGGCTGCAATTTCTTCCTGAGTCCAGAACTTCTTTGGTCCCTTAGAGACCTCCTGAGGTGCGTCAACCATTTCCTGAGACCTTCTAGAGGCCTTATTAAAGAAGCGCTTCTTATTGGGAGAAAAGACGTCATAGTGCTTGGCCAGCTTGAATAATGCTCTACCCTTACGGGCAATGTGGGCATACTTATGAAATTCATTGTCAATAGACGTCCCATAAACTGGAATGGCAGTTTTGCCATCCCCTGTAAATTCAACATCTACAACAATACGCCGAGAGCCAGAAAGCAGGAAAGATCTGTAATAATTGTCCAAATTGATAAAACCGTTAATATCGTCTCCAGTCGGATTGTTATTCAAGAATTCCTTCCTGAGTTCGCAAAGGGAAGCTCTTGCAGAGGAATGAGCCTTGAGCAAGGACTGCGCCGAATGAACATTCTGATGGACGCTGGTTTTGATGCCTAAAACTGTGCGATACTCCTTGGTCACTTCAGGCATCCCAAGAGCAATTTTCCGCGTTTTAGCCTGAAGTGAGGCACTGCGACGGCTCCTGCGAGTATGTTTTGCACTGAAACGTGAAGCGAGAAGTGCATCTACAACATTCTCCCCAGATTCATCATCATCTCTATAGAGATAATTATAAGAATCAACGAGTCCACGAGCTTCAAGCAGTGTGTCTTGAGCAAGCTCATCGTCGTAGGCTCTGTCACGTTCCTCTTGGGAAATGTCACGCGGAGGCAGATAACGTGATGGATCGTTCACATCACGACCTTCCGCATCCAAGAAAGCTTCGTACTTGTAGTTCATTTAAGAACCCTCCTTAAAGGAATAATTATATAAAGATAGGCAAAAAAATACCCATCCTCATACCAACCAAAGGTTGACATATATTATACAACAAAAAAAGCTTAAAATCAAGCAATTTATAGCACATTAAAAAATATTTGCATAAATTTTGTATTTTTACTAATAATAAGCATACATAAAAAATAATTGCTTGAAAGGAGGGAAATTTATGGCATCACAAAAACATTTATATATCACAGGTACTTCAAATGTTTCTTGGAAGGACGCAATAGTTCAAGCAGTTGCTGAAGCATCTAAAACAATTGATTACCTAACATCAGTTAAAATTTTAGAGCAAAGAGCAACTATTTCTGGTAAAAAACTTGCAGAATTCTACGTAGATTTAGATTTAGTTTTTACTATTGATAGAGAAAGAGAGGATTAATTAAGTTATGGATAAAATACAAACAAATGCACAATATCAAGACTATGTCAATAAAAAATCCCCAAATTCTCCAATTATTAAAAATTGTTTTAATGCATTCTGGGTAGGAGGGGTAATTTGTTGTATAGGACAATTGATACTAGACTTTTGTAAATTTAGAGGTTTTGACCAAGAGGCTTCTCGGTACGATTACTTCGATTATCTTAATAGGCATCAGTGCATTTTTAACCTCATTAAATCTATTTAATAAAATAGGAAAATTTGCAGGAGCTCGGTTCATTAGTTCCAATAACGGGATTTGCTAATTCAATAGTTTCCCCAGCCATAGAGTATAAATCAGAAGGTTATATAATGGGAGTAGGGGCAAAGATGTTTACTGTTGCAGGACCTGTGCTTGTATTTGGAATTTCTGCGTCTATTTTAGTGCGGAATTATCTATCTTATATTTAATACTCAATCTGTGACTTTGGTTTAGTAAGGAGGAATTTATGCAAAAACTAGGGAAACAAACAATTAAATTCGATACTCCACCAAGTATTTTGGAAACAGCGTCTATCGTAGGACCCAAAGAAGCTCAAGGACCACTTGCAAAATATTTTGATACTTGTTTAAACGACGAATTTTGGGGGGAAAAGACTTGGGAAAAAGCAGAAAGTAAGATTATCAAAGAAAGTATTAGTCTAGCGATTAATAAATCTAAAATTCCATCAGACGATATTGACTATTGCTTTGCAGGTGACTTATTAAACCAATGTATTTCTGCAAGCTTTGGAATTCGCTCATTTTCTATTCCGTATTTTGGAATTTTTGGAGCCTGCTCAACCTTTGTTGAAGGAATGATTTTATCAAGCATTATAACCTCAAGCGGTATTGCAAAAAATGCACTTTTTGCGACATCTAGCCATTTTTGTAGTGCAGAAAAACAATTCAGATTTCCACTTGAACTAGGAAACCAACGACCACCGACATCACAATGGACAGTAACAGGTGGAGCATGTGGGATAGTTTCTTCTTCAGGAAATGGTCCATATATAACACATGCAACACCTCGGAAGAATTGTAGATATGGGTATAAAAGATGCAAATAATATGGGAGC
>JAAWCC010000158.1 GCA_022792975.1 Clostridia bacterium
GATATGTATTATCGGCAATTTTTTTTGCCTCATATGTGAAGGTTTTTCATTCTACAAAAGTGATATTAGAGCTGTCTTTAAACATGATGCCTTTTTGAAGTGCCTCTGCAACTTCTGGAACTGTCATGCTTTTATTCATTGTATATTTGCCTGCTTGAAAATTTGATATGTTATTTAATCTTATATATATTTTAAAAGCGATGTCACTTTTTATTACTCCATTTTCTTTTAAAGTACTTATAATCTTATCTTGTCCGAGAACCTAAGGCTATCTCAAATTCTACCTGTTCACTACTTGTCCCTGGCGCTCTTAGTGATATATTATACCATGCCAAGGCTCCCCCTACTACAAGTATAACAAGTATTATAAAACATAAGAAAATTCTTCTAAATATTTTGGGTTTCCCACTATCCATCGCATGTTTACTTTTCATCCTTTTTGGCTCTTTACCTCTTCCCATTTTTTCCTCCTTTGAATTCTTTATAGTCCCATTTCCTGTATGAAGCTTTCTGATAAAATATTATTATTTGTAATTCCGATACTTGCGCCAACTTCTCTAAGTCTAGGCACAAGCTCTATTATAAATCTTTCTAATTTCTCTTTATCTACATTTACATCTTTAAGATTAATATTAATTGTTAACTTCTGTTTTGAAATAATCTCCGACATTATCTGCTCTACAACAGCCTTTCTGGCTGTAAAGTCCTTTAATGTGTCATTAGTTAATTCAGAAGATTTAACAACAATTGCTTTACTTAAATCATCTGCTTTAAGAATTGCTCCAAAATTTTCGAGTTTTACCCTTTTTTGTTCTTTATCAGTAATGTTTTTATTCTTAATATAACCAATTTCTCCGCTTATATGTTAAAACTTTAAGCCAATTCTTTTTGTCACTATCTTCAATATAAATTAGCTCTTCTCCCTCATCAATCCTTCTAATTTTATGCGCAAATCCATCTGGTTTTTCTCTTAATGAAATCTTTTTTGTAGCCTTAATTGTTACAAAATCTTCATGAAGAGAAGAAATTACAGCTGATTTTTCCGTAGTAAATGCTTCAATATTATATACTTTTCCAAGCTCTGAAATCGGAATAGACTGAGTATCTCCATAATCTAAAGCGCCAGTGGTCAAAACCATACTTCCGCCATTTAGCTCTAAAATATTGTTTGCAACATCAAGAGCAGCAACTGCTGTTGCTGAGGTTGTAATAATTTTTCTAGTCTCTGGTTCAAAATATATATTCTTATCAAAAATTTTGCCTACATCCTCTACTGATAAGTAAAGCACATTATCTTTATTAATATATGGAGCATGTGCTAAACTATTTGTTATATTTTCATTATTTACAATTACAGTAGCTTCATATTTAGCAGCTTCTTTTTTACTAGGTTTTCTAGTTACTATAAATATAAGAACTATAAAAATTGTAAGTAGCAGGAAAATTCTAGATAAAAACTTCTTTTTATTTACTTTTTTCTTCTTTTTCTTCATTATTCCTCCATATAACAAATATATTTGTGACTACATATTACATATTTATATATTTTATAATAATTTTAAAAAAATGTCTATACTAATAATAAAAAAATTAAATATTATCTAACCCGCCTTTTAAATTATATAGATTAGTATACCCTAGCCTCTCTAATAAAAAATAAGCCTTTCTGCTCCTATCTCCACTTTGACAATAAAGAATAATAAGCCCATCTCTATTTGGAAGCGTATATTTAGCTTTTCTTAAAATTTCATAATCTGGAATATTGATAGCACCATTAATTCTATTTTCTGCAAATTCTTGTGGACTTCTGACATCCACTAATGCAAGATTAACCTCACTTTTAATTAATTTATATAAACCTTCATAACTAATTTCTCTAACATCTCCGCATATTTCTAGTCCTCTTAATAATCTTATTTAAAAATTTCTTTATTTTCACTTTAAATTATTCCTCTCTTTAAAATTTTTTCTATTAATTTAGTATATGATGCATAAAAAAGTTTTGTCCTTAATAATTTATTACAAATTCTTTGCAATTTTTATTGTTCTATTACAGAAATATTACGAACCCTTTTCATTTTTATTACTTTTGTGAGTTTTATGTAAATTTTTTGTCGTTTTTTGGTTTACATTTTAGAATTATCCACACTTTTTTTGAAAATGTGGATAACTTTGTGAATAACTATTTTTAATACTTTGAAACTTAATTTTTTATTAAGTTGATATAATCTTAAAAATTATGTGAATTGTTTATTTTATTTTTTAAGATATTATGGCAATTTTACATTTTGTTCGCCTCTATTTTTTGTATAAGCTTCTAGTCTAGTGATTGGAGAATATTTATTTATATGCACTAAAAGCCTTCATACAAAAATAGCTCTGAGCTTAGGCTCAGAGCTATCCTCTAATAATAAATTAGCCAATAAATAATTAAAACCAGTTCAGAAATTAAAATCACTGGAAATCCCACTGTAAAATAAAGCTTCCTGGTCTTATGTCTAAATAGATACATCCCAGCAATTGTCCCGTATTCCACCACCTAAAAGAGTCATCATAAATAAAGTTTTTTCTGGTATCCTCCAGGAGCCATGCTCTGCCTTTTTCTTATCAATAAGCATTGCAAAAAAGCCGTATAAGATTAACTCCCACTAAATATGCTATTATATACTCGATTGGTATAATTTTAGTCAAATCATCAAATCCCATTCTTTTATCTCCTTATATTTAAACTCCAAAAGAAAGCATTCCATCAAATAGACTCATTTGATTAGTTTCACTCATTCCCTCAACACATCCAAACTTTTCAAGAAGTGCAATCGTTGCATCTCCTACTTTTGCACGTTTTTTTATATCTTGTTTGGATATAAATTCTCCCTTTTCTCTTGCTTCTTGTATACTTGTTGCAGCAATTCCCCCCATACCTGCAATACTATTAAGTGGAGGACGAATTGCCCCATCTTCTATTTTAAATTTTATCGCATCTGACTTATAAAGGTCAATAGGCAAAAAGTTAAAGCCTCTTTCATACATCTCCAAAACTATCTCTAGTATAGGATACATGTTTTCATCTTTTTTTGAAGCTTCATTTCCAAGCCTCTTAATTTCTGCCATTTTCTCTCTAACCTTACTTTTTCCTGCTATCATAATCTCACTATCAAATTCATCTGCTCTTATTGAAAAGAAAGCTGCATAATATGCAAGTGGCATATGTACTTTGAACCATGCTATACGAAATGCCATTGTAACATAAGCAACAGCATGTGCCTTTGGGAACATATACTTAATTTTCTTACATGAATCTATATACCAATCAGGCACATTATTTTCCCTCATAAGCGCTTCTTGATCTTCTTTTAACCCCTTACCCTTACGTACACTTTCCATTATTTTAAATGAATCCTGAGAAGGCAGCCCTTTACTAATTAAATATGTCATAATATCATCTCTAGTACATATAGCTTCAGAAAGAGTTACAGTACCCGCTTTTACTAAGTCTTGTGCATTATTTGTCCACACATCTGTGCCATGAGAAAGTCCAGATATTCTAACCAATTCCTCAAAGGTTTTTGGCAAAGTTTCAACTAGCATTTCTCTAACAAATCTAGTGCCAAACTCTGGCACCCCAAAAGTTCCAACCCTTGAATCAATCTGATCTGGTCTTAAACCTAAAGATTCAGTTGAAGAAAATATTGCCATAGTTTGCTTATCGTCAAGCGGAATTGTTTTTGGGTCAATATCCGTCAAATCTTGAAGCATTCTAATTACTGTTGGATCGTCATGCCCAAGCATATCAAATTTAAGTAAATTTTTATCAATCGAGTGATAGTCAAAATGTGTAGTTATAATATCTGAATTTGGATCATCCGCTGGATGCTGAACTGGGCAGAACTCATATATTTCATGTCCAGTTGGCACAACAATAACTCCTCCTGGGTGTTGTCCGAGTAGTTCTTTTTACACCAGTACATCCTTTTGCAAGCCTTTCAATTTCAGCAGAACTTGTATGTATATTTCTTTCCTCAAAATAGTTTTTAACATATCCAAAAGCCGTTTTTTCCGCAATAGTACCAATCGTTCCTGCTTTGAAAGTAGTACCCTTGCCAAGAATTACTTCTGCATATTTATGTGCTTTAGTTTGATATTCTCCTGAAAAATTAAGATCAATATCAGGTTCTTTATCACCATTAAAGCCTAAAAAAGTTTCAAAGGGTATATCTACACCATCTTTAACTAGCTTTTCTCCGCACTCAGGGCAAATAGCATCTGGAAGGTCAAATCCATTTTTCACCCCATGGTCTGAAAAATCTGAATATTTACACTTTGGGCATCGATAATGTGGCTTTAGAGCATTAACTTCTGTTATACCAGTCATATATGCGACTAAAGAGGATCCGAACAGAGCCTCTTGAGCCCACTAAATATCCATCTTCATTTGATTTCCATACTAATTTTTGTGCAATAATATACATTACAGAAAATCCATTTTTTATAATAGAATCTAATTCCTTTTGAAGTCTTATACTTACAATTTCCGGAAGTGGATCGCCATACAGTTCTTTTGCTTTATTCATTGCAATATCTTCAATTGTTTTTTCACAGCCTTCAATATGTGGTGGACATTTCTCTTTTGAAATAGGACTAATAGCTTCACACATATCTGCTATTTTATTTGTATTAGTTACAACCACCTCATATGCCTTATCTCTTCCGAGATATCCAAATTCATGTAGCATCTCCTCCGTGGTACGTAAAAATAGTGGTGCCTGCATATCTGCATCATCATATTTTTGTCCTGCCATCAGAATTCGTCTATAAATTTCGTCTTGTGGATCTATAAAGTGAACATCACAAGTTGCAACCACTGGCTTATTTAACTTTTCTCCGAGTGCCACAATTTTTCTATTTATTTCAATTAATCCCTCCCTGCTTTCTATTGTACCATTTCTAATCATGTATTCATTGTTGCCAAGAGGCTGAATTTCTAAATAATCATAAAACGACGCGATTTCCTCAATTTTTTCTTCTGATAGACCTTCTAATATTGATTGATATAATTCTCCCTGATCACATGCACTACCAATAATAAGTCCTTCACTATATTTTCTATATAAACTTCTTGGAATTTTGGGTTTTTTATAAAAATAATCCAAATGTGAAAAGGATATAAGTTTATATAAATTTTTAAGCCCTACATAATCCTTTGTCAAAATTACAGCATGATATGTTGGCAAGTGCTTCAAATCTAAGTTATCCTTATATACATTCTCTATATCATTAAGTGCTTTTGCACCTTTTTCTTTCAAATTTGAAAGCATAACTTCAAAAACCTTAACCAAGGTTTTAACATCATCTAATGCTCTATGTGCTACATCTACTCTAATTCCAAGATTATCTGCAATTACACCAAGCTTAAACTTTTTATATTCAGGAAACATATCTCTTGCTAATGCTAATGTATCAATGTAAGTATTATTAATTTTTATATTTTGAAGTTCTGCAAAATGCCTAATAAATCCCATATCAAAATTAGCATTATGAGCTACAATTACACTATCCCCTGCAAATTCCAAAAACTTAGGCAATACAGTTTCAATAGTTTCTGCATCTCTTACCATATCGTCTGTTATATGTGTAACTTTTATAACCTCATAAGGAATAGGCTTTTCAGGATTTACAAAGCACTCAAAAGTATCAATTATTTCTCCATTTTTTATTTTAATTGCACCAATTTCTGTAATCCTCTCTGTTCTAAAAGAAAGCCCTGTTGTCTCTATGTCGAAAACACAATATTCTGTATCTAAATCTTGATTTTTTGAATTATATACAGTAGTTTGTCCGTCAGGAACAAGATATGCCTCAACTCCATAAATAACCTTTATATCTCCATTATTATCCTCTACTACATGATTTGCTTTTGGGAATGCTTGAACAACTCCATGGTCAGTTATAGCAATAGATTTCATCCCCCAACTTCTTGCCCTGTTAATTAAGTCTTCAACAGGCGTAACACCATCCATTTGGCTCATTTGAGTGTGCATATGCAGTTCAACTCTCTTAACCTCACTATGGTCTTGTCTAGTATTCTCCTCCTTTGCAGATGCTTCTAATACATTTTTTGCCATAATAACAACTTCCTTTGAAAAAGGATCAAACTGAGCATCTCCTGCAACCTTTACTCTTGGTGCAGAATTGATTCTATCCATAACCTTGTCTTTTTCATCAGCATTAATAAAAGATTTACATGTAATTGTACAGCTTCCATCAAATACATTTATCATTAATAAGAAGTTACCTGTTTTAAGCTCCTTAAGCTCTTGTTTAATAATTTTACCACAAATAACAACCTTCCCACTATCCATATTTACATCTTTAACTTTAATCAATTTATCTGGAATTTTAGTTTTTTTGTTTCCAATAATCATTGGAGTAATAGGCTCTTCCTTTTCTTCTCCCTTAGAACTCTTAACTGACTGTTTTTTTATATCTTCCTCAATATTAATTTGAACTTCACTCACTCTAAATCTAGACTTCAAATAATATTCAAATTCTAATTTTTCTCCATACTGGATTTTATCACTAGACTTTAAATCAATAACCAGTTTATTAGATTTTTTAAAAATATTAACATTCAAAATTTCACAATCTGCAATTCTTCCTCTAGTCTCATAATCTTTAAAAACTAGCTTAACTAACTTCGTTTCATTTGTCATTTATTTGCCCCCAATTTTTACATTTATCTTTTATATTTTATATCAGTAAATTAGAAAAATCAAGACTAGAATTTTATTATTTCAAGCAAGAAAGGAAAACAAGGAAAAACAAAAAAAAGTCAAATCAAAGGCAAGAAAAAAAAAGACAAGGGAAGGCAAGGCAAGGGGAAAAGACAAAGGGACGGAGCTTTTGTCTTAAGGAAAATCCATCATGCTTTTTCTTTTAAATTTTATCAACTTTATAAACCATGAAATAAAGTAAATATTTCATAAAAGAACAAAAAAATATTTTTATAAATAATTTAAAGAGTTTTGTAAAAAGACCTATGAAGCTTCTTTATAAACACATTCTCTTATATAAAAGCATGCTCGATTTTTCTTAAGACAAAAGCCCCGTCCCCTTGTCTTTCCTTGTTTTTTCTCTTTTTTCTCTTGTCTTTCCCTTGGGCTTTTTTTGCGCAAAAAATTTCCCCTTATGGGTGGAAATATCAATAGAAAAAGTCAAAACCAAATAAACCAAACTATTTTAATTTCCACCCATAAAGAGAAATCTTTTTTATTTTTTCTGTGTTTTCTATTATTTTCTTACACTTTTTTATGCATATTATTTCTATTTGGGAACTTGCTTTATAAGATGTAGTCACAATTTAACTATCACTTATATTATAGTCAATATAAGACTAATTGTCAACAGTAAATTTGCATATATTATAAAATGTTTATATTAAGTTTAGAATAGTTCGTATTTTATATTAGCAGGAGGTCTAAAATGATAAGATTAAAGGATTTAAGGGAAGATAAAGATTTATGTCAGAAGGATTTGGCAAAAATTCTTAATATATCTCAAACAAATTATAGTAAATATGAATTAGAAAAAATCAATATTCCAATAGAAACCTTAAGAAAGCTTGCTATATACTTTGAAACAAGTACAGATTATATTTTAGGATTAACAAATGAAAGTGCACCATATCCACGAAATTCAATGAAAAAAATAGGTTAGTAAAGTATTTATTAAAATTAAAAAACCACAGAAGCTTACTTCCATGGCTTTTTTTATTGGCTTTAACTTTTGGCTTAATTTTGTGTGTATGGTAACATCGCAATATGTCTACATCTTTTTACTGCAACAGTAATATCTCTTTGATGTTTTGCACAAGCTCCTGTTGCTCTTCTTGGTAA
>JAAWCC010000159.1 GCA_022792975.1 Clostridia bacterium
CAAGAATTGAATATATTGAAGGATATTCAGGACATGCAGATCAAGAGTGGCTTTTAAATTTTGTGTATTCATTTATCAATAAACCTAGACAAGTTATTCTAGTTCATGGAGAAAGAAGCGCAGAGGAGGAATTAAAGGAGAGAATTTTAGAAGAAACAAAAATTCCAGTTACAATACCAAAATATGGTGAAATTTATGAAGCAACAGAGCGGAGATATACACTTAGCTGGAAGATTAGAGCTTGAGTCTGTTAAGAGACTTCAAAAGGTAGAAATAATAAATAAGGTCAAAATGCTAAAGGATGAAATGTCAGATATGGAAGATATATTGAAAACAGAGATACTTACAGAGGATACAAGAGAGGATGATATAAATAGTATAACACTTAAATTAAAAGAAATAGAAAAACTTATAGTAAGTATTATAGAGTAAGGAGTACAAATGAAAACATATAAAAATGATGCAATAATTGGAAATAAAGAATTAAAAATTGGAATTACAGATAAGGGAGAGATTGTAAGGCTTTGCTATCCAAATGTAGATTTTAGGCAATTTATAGATTTTCTTCATATGGGAGTAAAGATAAATGATTCTAATATTATATATTTGCATAATGATGTAAACAATTTGTATAGTCAGGAGTATATAGAGGATACAAATGTGCTTAAAACAGTGATAAAAAACACATATTTTAATTTAAAGATGGAGCAGACAGATTTTGCAGTAATGTCAAATAGTGTTTTGGTTAGAAAATATACCTTTACAAATGAGCATGAAATACCCTTAGATATTAAATTTTTAGTTCATTCCAAAATGCTTTCTGACGATAATAATTTTATGTCTGCAAAGGTTATTGATAATGGACTTTTTCAGTATTCTCATGAATATAATATGGCGATTATTTCAAAGGATTTAGCTTTAGCTGGACATAAAATTCATGGAATAGATGATGTTATAGATACTGGAATTTTGCAAGATAAAGATTATATAGGAATGTCAAATAATTCAGGTGTAAGTTTTGAAATTCGGAGCTTTGAAGCCAGGGGAGAAAAGAGAGTTTAATATAATAATATATGTTTTCGAAAATAAAGAGAAAAATAAGCTTCAGGATATTGAGGACAAAATAGACAAAATTAAAAAATTGGATGTGAAAAAAGAGTTACAAAATACAAAAAAATATTGGAGAAATTACTTGAAATCTCATATGTCACATGATTTTGAACAAAATTCTAAAATAGAAAAAATTTATAAAAGAACAATACTTTTATATCCTCTTTTAACAAACGAAAAGACGGGTGGAGTTTCAGCAGCTATGGAGATTGATGAGAGTTTTTCAAAATGTGGTAGATATTCATATTGCTGGCCAAGGGATGCTGTTTATATTACAAAAGCACAAGATTTTTTGAAAATGACTAAGGAAACAGACAAGTTCTATAAAATATTTTGCAAAAATACTCAAAGCGTAAACGGTATGTGGGAGCAAAGATTTTTCTCAGACCGGAGCTCTTGCACCCTGCTGGGGATATCAAATTGACGAAACTGCAAGTGTAATTTATGGCGTGTATGAGCATTACTTGAGAACTAAGGATAAGAAGTTTTTGAAGGAGAATCTAAAAATGCTCGAGAAAGCTGTGAAATTTTTGGATAATTATCTTCAAGATATAAAAAAGGATGTACCTAAAATGCAAGTGAGCTATGACTTGTGGGAGATGCATGAGGGAATAAGCACTTATTCAGTTGCAGCAATTTATTCAGCTTTTGATGCTATGCTTAAGATTTATTCAGAATTAGAAGGAGAGATTACAGAAAATAGGCTAAAACAGGAGAATTTGCCAAAACAAAAACAGATTTTAGAGCAGGGCTTAGAAGACACAAAGGAATATATAAAGCAAAATTTATATGATGAAGAAAAGAAAAGCTTTGTAAGAAGTAAGACGGATAGAAGACTTGATATGAGTGTACTTGGACTTATAGTGCCCTTTGATATTTTTTCGCCAAATGAGAAAAAGGTTACAAATACAATAGAAATGATAAATTTAAAACTTCGTACTTATACAGGTGGATATTTGAGGTTTGAAGATGACCATTATACTAAAGGGAGACCTTGGGTCATAACAACTTTATGGATGGGATTGTATTATGCAAAAATTCATGATATAATACATGCTAAAGAATGCTTGGATTTTGTTATAAATTCAAGTACAAAACATGGATTTTTAGCAGAGCAAGTTGAAAACAGTAATATGGAATCAGCTTGGGTAATAGGTCTTGCATGGTCACATGCAATGTTTGTTATTTTGCTAGAGGAATTAATAAAATTAGAAGCAATATAGGAGGAACAAAAAATGAAGCAATATTTGTTTACATCAGAAAGTGTAACAGAGGGGCATCCAGACAAGCTATGTGATTTAATATCAGATACTATACTTGACGAATGCTTAAAACAAGATGAAAATTCACGTGTCGCAGTTGAAACATTTGCATCAAATGATAGAATTACAATAGCTGGGCAGCTTACAACAAATGCTAAAATAAATGCAGAGCAAATTGCAAGAGATGTGCTTAAAGGTATTGGATACAAAGGAAAAGGAATTGATATAGATTGTGAAAATTGTATAATAGATGTAAATATAACAAAACAAAGTGCTGATATTGCTCAAGGCGTTGATGTTGGCGGAGCAGGAGACCAAGGAATTATGTTTGGATATGCAAGCAATGAAACAGAGGAGTATATGCCCTTTGCGATTGAGCTTGCACATAAGCTTTCAAAAAAGCTTACAGAGGTCAGAAAAGAAGGTATTCTTCCATATTTAGGACCAGATCGGAAAAACACAAGTTACAGTTGAATATGAAGAAGATGTGCCAAAAAGAATTGAGACAATTCTTATATCAAATCAACATACTGCCGATGCTCCATTAGAGCAAGTTAAAAAGGATATAACTTCTGAGGTTATAAAAAAGGTGGTTGATTCGAAATATTTAGACGAAAATACCAAATATTATATAAATCCAACAGGAAGGTTCGTGATTGGAGGGCCTCTTAGTGATACAGGCTTGACTCGGAAGAAAGATTATAGTTGATACTTATGGTGGATATGCAAGGCATGGTGGTGGTGCTTTTTCAGGAAAAGATGCTAGCAAAGTTGACAGAAGTGCTGCATATATGCTTCGTCATATTGCAAAAAATGTTGTTGCCAATGGATATGCAGATAAATGCGAAATACAGATTTCATATGGAATAGGAATTGCAAAACCTATTTCGATTTGTGTAAATACTTTTGGTACAAATAAAATATCAGAGGAAGAAATAAAAGGTAAAATAGAGGCAAAATTTGATTTAACACCAGATGGAATAATAAAATATCTAGATTTAAAAAAGCCAATTTATGCAAAAACTACAAATTATGGCCATTTTGGTAAAGCAGGACTTCCTTGGGAAGATATAATAAAAATGTAAGAAAAGAGGATAACAAAATGAAAATAGGTATAGTAGGACTTCCAAATGTAGGGAAGAGTACAATGTTTAACGCAATAACAAATGCAGGGGCAGAGTGTGCAAATTATCCTTTTTGTACGATAGAGCCAAATGTTGGGATGGTTGCAGTTCCAGACGAAAGATTAGATAAATTAACACAAATGTATGAGCCTGAAAAAACAACTCATGCTGTTATTGAGTTTGTTGATATAGCTGGGCTTGTTAAAGGTGCAAGTAAGGGAGAAGGACTTGGTAATAAGTTTTTATCTCATATTCGTGAGGTGGATAGCATATGTGAAGTTGTAAGATGCTTTGAGGATTCTAATGTTGTTCATGTGGATGGAGGAATTGAGCCTAAAAGAGATATAGAAACAATTAATTTTGAATTGATTTTGGCTGATATTGAAGCTGTTGATAAAAAGCTTGAAAAAGCAAAAAAGATGCTTAAAGCTGATAAAAAGTATGCTTTTGAGATAGAAGTGCTTGAAAAAGTTAAGAAAGTCTTAGAAGAACGGAAAATCTGCAAGAACTATTGATTTTACAGAAGAAGAATTGGAAGTAGTAAAAGATGCATATTTGCTAACAATAAAGCCAATACTATACATAGCAAATATTAGTGAAAATCAAATAGAAACAGCACAAAACGATGAAAGAGTTAATGAAGTTAGAGAATATGCTAAAACTGAGAAGGCAAGTGTTATACCACTATGTGTGAAAATTGAAGAGGAACTTTCTAGCTTAGAGGGGCAAGATAAAAAAGAGATGCTTGAAGCACTTGGACTTGAGGAATCTGGTCTTGATAAAGTTATAAAGGCAAGTTATGATTTATTAGGTCTTATGTCTTTTTTAACAGCAGGTAAGCCAGAAGTCAGAGCATGGACTATAAAAAAAGGCACTAAGGCACCAGATGCAGCAGGAAAAATACATTCAGATATTCAAAGAGGTTTTATTAGGGCTGAAATTGTTTCATATGACGATTTGATTAAAGAGGGTTCAATGAATGCTGTTAAGGAAAAGGGACTTTTGCGCTCAGAAGGAAAAGATTATATTATGCAAGATGGTGACATAGTATTATTTAGATTTAATGTGTAGGAGGATAAATTATGGAAAAATCAGAAGGAAAGATGTTAGAGGAGAAGCTTTTTAATAAGAGAAGGTCAGGCTGGGATACTGCAAGTGAGGAAGATAAAAAGCTTATTTTTAAGTTTTCAGACGAATATATATGGTTTTTGAATAGGTCAAAGACTGAAAGAGAGTTTGTAGATACTGCAAAAGAAATTTTAGATAAGAATGGCTTTAAGGATATAAATACAGTAGATAGTGTAAAATCAGGAGATAGAGTTTATCTAAATAACAGAGGAAAGAGCATGTACATCGCTGTTATTGGAGAGAAGAAATTAGAGGAGGGCTTAAATTTAGTTGGTGCTCATATTGATTCGCCAAGACTAGACTTAAAACCAAACCCATTATATGAAGATACAGAATTTGCATATTTTAATACACATTACTATGGTGGTATAAAAAAATATCAATGGACAGCAATCCCACTTAGTATACATGGTGTTATAGTTAAAGCAAATGGAGAAAAAATAACTGTAAATATTGGAGAAGACGAGAACGACCCAATTTTTACAATAACAGATTTACTCCCACACCTAGCAAAAGACCAACTTCAAAAGAAATTAAATGATGGAATTGAAGGAGAAGATTTAAATCTTCTTATTGGAAATATGCCATATGATGCGTCTGATGTAAAGGATAGAGTTAAATTAAATGTTTTAAAAATTTTAAATGATAAGTATGGAATAACAGAAGCAGATTTTTTAAGTTCTGAACTTGAACTTGTTCCTGCTTTTAATGCAAAAAGCCTTGGATTTGATAAATCAATGGTTGCAGGCTATGGTCATGATGACAAAGTTTGTGCTTATGCTGGACTTAGGGCAATTTTAGAAGCCGAAAGGATAGGAAAAACAGCTGTATGTATATTATCTGATAAAGAAGAAGTTGGAAGCATGGGAAATACAGGAATGGAATCACAGACTTTTGATTATTTTGTATCAGAGTTATTAAATAAATCAGGAGAAAATAGACCAAACCTATTGAACAAGGTATTTTGCAATTCAAGCATGCTTTCTGCCGATGTTGGAGTTATATATGATCCAATATATGGCTCAGTATCAGATAGAACAAATTGTGCTTATTCTGCTTATGGTATTTCTTTTGACAAATACACAGGCTCAAGAGGAAAAGCAGGTGGTTCAGATGCAAATGCAGAATTTATTGCAAAACTTAGAGGAATACTTGAAAAAAATGGTATACAATATCAAATATCAGAGCTTGGAAGAGTAGACGTAGGCGGTGGAGGAACTATCGCATATATATTAGCAAACAAAGGTGTAGAAGTAATAGACTGCGGAGTACCAGTACTATCAATGCACTCACCATACGAAGTAGCAAGCAAATACGATATATACAGCGCATATAGAACCTACAAGGTATTCTACGAAGAAGCCTAAAACAAGGAAAAAAGGAAAAAAAGACAAAGGGACGGGGCTTTTGTCTTAGGCAAAATTCGAATTATAAAAAATGACTCTAACTTATTATCAAATAAGCTGGAGTCATTTAAAATATATTACTAAATTTTCTTTTCATATTCCTTAAGTAAAGGCTGTATCTGCTTTCCATGTATAGCTTCTTCTATTGTGGGAATAACCATATCAAAATGAGCCACCAAGGAATTTGGTTTTTTTATACAGTCATCTTGACCAAATGGAACAAAATATACATATTTTAAGTTCATTAATGTCATTATGTTCTGGCCACTAAGCCCAAGTCCATCGTTTGTTGATACAGCCACAATTATAGGGCTTTGATTTCTAAGAGTTGCTTTCACAGCTAAATTTGCAGCATTATCAGTTATACTATTTGCCATTTTTGCCATAAAATCTCCGAGTTGCAGGAAGAACTAACATTGCGTCCATTTTGTACATGGGACCGAATTTTTCTGCTTCCACTATGTCTTTCACAATTTCCCTGCCAGTTATGCTTTCTACTTCATTAACAAAATCCTCTGCTTTTCCAAATCTTGTGTCATAATCAACAACTTTATTAGATAAAACAGGGTACAGTTCATATCCTTTTTCCTTTAATTCTCTTAGAACTATGAGTACTTTTTTTAAGGTACAAAAAGATGCAGTAATTACTACTCCTAG
>JAAWCC010000160.1 GCA_022792975.1 Clostridia bacterium
AGTATTCCACATTAAGCTACTTCTTGTATTGGTTCCTGCATCTCCTCCTGTTTGTTTACCTGCTATTGAGAAATCTTGGCATGGACTTCCATGGGTTATAATGTCTATAAACCTTGGTAACTTGTCTATATCTATTTTTGTGATATCTCCCAAGTTTAGTTTATCATCTGAACCATGTATTGCACAGTAGCTTTTTATTGCGTATTTATCTATTTCACTAAAGCCTATTAATTTGTAATCCATGTTTATGTTATATAATGCTTTTTCAAATGCTCCGATTCCAGAAAATAAACTTAGTATTTCTATATCTTTCATTATCACTCCGAACAATTTTTCTTGACTTCTATTTATTGTTTTGATAAAATATAAATAGAAAGTATTTTTGTAAATATTTTTAAGAGTTTAGTTTTGTACTTTGGTTGGTATTTGGCTAACTCTTTTTTAATCTCATTTCGCTTATTTTTTCATTAATGCTAGTGTTATAAAGTGCTAATAATAACATTTACTTAATCTATCTGGCATTCTACTTCCTCCTTCTCATTTGAGTTGATTAACTTTGTTACATCCTCTAAAATATAATCTAATTTTTGTATATCAGTTGTATCCATCAATTTCGCTTTTTTTCTCATTATGTATACTATTTGAGGATTTTCTTCAGTATCTTCTTCTAAAAATGTATATATTCTTACCTCTAATTCTATTGATTTATATTCTTTTGTTGGTTTTATCACTTCAATGTTTGCCCAGTATTCTTTAATTTGACTTATCAAATAATATAAACTTGTTATTTTTTCTGAAATAATTCTTTGTAATTCCATTTTCTTTTCTCCTACTTGATTTTTTTATTTAATTCTGCTATACTTAAATTGATTTACTAATTCGAGATGTTATTTTTGCTGAAATAACGTCTCATTTATTTTGTCATACTTATATACGATTGTTCCTTCCCCTCGCATAATTTTTCGTATTAGCATTGTCTTTTGATGTTCTAGTCTATTAATTTGATTTAATGCTAAACATAGCAAGAACATCATTACTATACTTGCTATCATTATGAAGTATCCCATTACTTTCGCCTCCTTTCACTTATTTTTCTATATTGCTTATCTTATAAATGCTATTGCTATAATTGATAGATATATTAGTTCAAATGCTATTGACCCTAGTTTCTCTTTTAGTTTCATTTGTTTTCACACTCCTTTCTATTCTGCTTTTGTATAAATTAATTTTAAATAGTCCTCTACTCTTTTCATCATTTCTTCTTTTTGCTGTTCAGTAGGAGGATTTACAACTACTACCTTTAATTTACTTTCTTTTTTCATATTCAACACCTCTCTATATCTTATATGGAGTGTTTGTACAGTTTGCTATTTTTTACACTTGTATAATCTCCTTTCTTTTGTTGAATTTTCTGTTATTTTGTTATATAATTAACTCAATTCTTCAAAAAAAGGAGTTAATTTTTATGATTTTAAGAAATTTCAAACGTAAATTTTTCAGATATCTAATACTCGAAGCCAAAAAACGTAATTCCACTCATTTCGATGGTGTAGAATTGCAATTAGTTAGTCATATTATGAAAGTTGACTTAGACGACACCGAATTTTTGTCTGTCCTTAAGTACTTACAAGTCAAAGAGTTTATAGTTCCTAAATTTGCTCAAGATAATTCATTAGAAAGCCTTGACCTCACTCAAAAAGGGGTACACTATTATGACAATAAACTCGAATTTTGGAAACAATTTGCCTTATCAAAAATATCTGATATTATTGTTTCTACTATAACTGCAATTCTTGTAACTATTATTACAAGCTATATACTACATATTTCTTAATATTTGCATTACTATAACAGTGACTATTGATGCTGGAATACATACAAAAATAACTTTGTCAATTATTAGGAGTATGTATTTTAGTATCTTTTTTTTCATTCTTTTTTCCTCCTTATTTAGATTTTTTGTTTTACTTTGGTCATATTTTGTTATATAATCACTTCATAGATTGGAGGTGATTATTATTAATCCTCTAACAGGATCACATAGAAAATTATTTAAACTAATTTATAAAAGATTTAAAAGTAGTAATTTAATTAGCTACAAAGAGTTAGAAGATATTTTCCCTGATACCGATATATTATACGAAGATTTAACATATTTAATGGTTACTGCAAAGTTGGTTATTTCTGATAATAACGGATGTTATCTTCCCTCTTCTTTGGGTAGAAATTATTTTAAGTTAGAAACAATTAAATCAATTGAAATTGTTTTAACTTCTATATTTTGCCCTATTGTTGTTGCATTTCTTACTACTCTAATAACTTTATGGTTAAAAGGCTAATTGCAATTGATAATGGTATTTGTATAAAAAGCATTGTTTTATATGGGTGTTCTTCTATCCATTTTACAAATTTTATAAAATATTCTGGCATATTTAACTCTCCTTATTTAGATTTTTGTTGAATTATTTTCTGGAAAACCTTTTATTATTTCTATGTCTTTACCTTTTTTATAGTAATTATCTATATTGTTATATCCATTTTCAATTATATATGTTTTATATTTATCCATATAAAACCTTTCTCTGTCTTTATTCTCATAAGATACTCCTGTTTCTAATTCATAAAAAGCAAATTTATCTTCTCCATATTTGTTAAAATCTTCTTACAATAGTTTGTTGCTATGTTTGCTATGTCTCAAAAATGCTCGATGTGTTTGTAATCTACTTTTCAAATCTTGCCTTGTTGCTCCAATATAAATATTTTTATTAACTGTACATTGTATTGCATAAATCGTATATAGCTTTTCAATCATTTTCGTTCACTTCCTTTCTGTTTGCACATTATTTTGTGCTTATTTGTCAAAAAAAATAGTGGAAACCTTATGTCCTAATGCATTTGCTAACTTATTCATGATTTCATAAGTAACATTCACATTATTTTGTGTTTCTAATGCAGATATTGTATTCCTTGACACTTCTGCTTTTTTTGCCAATTCTTGTTGTGTAAATCCTGCTTTTTCTCTATAATATTTCAATTTGTTAGCCACTTTTTCCACCTCACTTTTTTACTTTTGTTTGCACAGTATTTTGTGCTTATGAGTATATTATATGCTAAAAAAAATATTTGTCAAGTATTTTGTGCAAATTTTTTAAAAATTTTTTTTATCTATTGATTTTTTGCACATTCTATTGTACAATATAATTGTTGAAAGGTGATTTAATATGTATATTGGAGAAATTATTAAGGAATATAGAATTACAAATAACTTGTCTCAGCGTGCTTTTGCTAGTAGGACTACATTAAGTCCTTCTTATATTAACACATTAGAAAAAATATATAATCCTAAAACAAATAAACCTTATTCAGTTACAACTGACGTTGCTAATGAAATTGCAAAAGCTATGAATATGAATATTGAAGAATTATTGTCTAAAATAAATGGAAATCAAGAGTTTACAACATCTAACTCTATCCCCCTAACTGAACTATACAAAGATAAAGTTCCGCTTCTTGGTACAGTTAAAGCTGGATATGATTACTTAGCTAATGAAAACGTCTTAGATTACATCCCTATAACAATTAAGAAGGAAGATAATAACTATTATGCTCTAAAAATAAAACGGCGACAGCATGGAAACTCTGATGGCTGACGGGGATATTGTTATCGTTCACAAGCAAGAAGACTTTATGAGTGGACAACTATGTGTTGTACTTATAAATGGAGATGAGGCTACTGTAAAAAGAGTATATAAGTTAGAAGATGGAATTGAACTTGTTGCATATAATCCTGCCTATTCTTCTCGAAAATTTACAGCTGAGGAAATAAAAACAACACCAGTTCAAATAATAGGAATTGTTAAACAATCAATTAAAAATTATTAAGGAGTATATAAAGAATAAAAGAGGAATAAAAAAATAAAATTTGACATATCCTAGAATATG
>JAAWCC010000161.1 GCA_022792975.1 Clostridia bacterium
ATTATAAAATAAAGAACGATATGATTTTATCCAATCCCACATAAAAGCAGAACTTTGAATATTAGGTGCAATCTCACAGCAATCAGCACATAACAGAACAAAATTATTAGGCTTATCTTTTCCACCAAGAGAATTAGGTATAATATAACAGCACTGCAAAGGTTTTTTACATCCACATCTCCAACAAGTAGTATCAGCATCAGCCCAATCAAAATTCAAATCACAATCATCTTCAAACTGTATCCAATAATTAATAATTTTCTCTTTTGAAGTTCTAATATTTGCACATTTAGAGCCCATATATTTCTCCTTCTACTATATTACAATACATATTATAACATAAAAGTAAGAAAAAGTAAATCTTGTGTCAAAGGGGACGGGGCATTTTGACACATTAGAAATTGACAACATGTAAAAAACAGAGTAGAATAAAATCACAAAATAAAAAATGGAGTTATAGATTTATAATGGAGAAAATAAATATTGGAGAATTAAAAGATAGCGATTTTGAAGATTTTAGCAAGGATATTTTATCTTATAAACTAGGAACTAAAATGAGAACATTTAGAAAATGTAAAGATAAAGGAATCGATGCTATTTCTTTAGAAGAAGAAAAAAATTGGATTATGCAGGCTAAATTTTATAAAAATACATCAGATTCTACTATGATGAGGCAATTAAAGCTCGAAAGTCAAAAAGTAAAAAAACTAAAACCAGATAGGTATTTCCTTTTCATTTGTAAAATATTAACGGAAAAACAATTTGAAGAGATAACAGATATATTCTCACCTTATTTAAAAAAAGAAGATATATATGATGAAGTAATAATAAAAGATATTTTAGACGAAAAAGAAGCAGAATTTATTTTAGAAAAATGGGATAAATTATGGCTTCCATCCTCATATGCATTACAAAAGCTTTACGAGAAATTTAAAAGAGTTAAATACGATTATAAAAAGGGACAAATTGTAAAAGAGTCAAAACTTTTTGTGGAAACAGAAGTGTATAAAAAAGCCATTAAGACGTTAGAAGAAAAAAATGTCATTTTAATACATGGACAACCAGGCGCTGGTAAAACTATGTTAGCACGTAGATTAGCAATGAAATATATATATAAAGGTTACAAATTTTACTTTGAAAATGCAATTAATATAAAGGAAATAGAAAATTATATATATACTGATGAAAAAATGGTAATTATAATAGATGATTTTTTAGGAGAGTCAACCCTAGAATTAAAAGGAATATCAGATAATAAGATATATGACATTATTTCATATGCTAAGAGAAATGACAATATAAAACTAATTTTAACAACTAGAACCTATATTTATAATAGTGCAAAACAAGTATTAGAAAAGCTCGCACATGCATCAGAAAGACTAGAGAAATTGTTAATAGAAGTGAACGACTATACTCAAATGGATAAAGCAAAAATATTATATAATCATCTTTATTATAATAATTTATTATGGTCAATTGAATATCTCGAAATAATAAGAGATCAGTATTATAAAATCATTATAAATCATACAAATTTTACGCCAAGAAATATAGAACGTATTTGTGAAATCATACAGGAGGAAAAGCAAAATAGTGTAATAGAAGTTATTTCAAATCTCTTAGATAATCCAGAAGAAATATGGAAGCATGAATATGCAAAATTAGAAAATAGCCGTTATGGTAAATATGGAAAAACTTTGCTAGATTTAGTTTGTTTTTTGAAATATGAAGTAGAAGAAGAAGCTTTGAAGGAGCAATTCGAGAAAATAGTTTTAGATAAATCAGAATATGAAGAATATATGTTTTATGAAGCAATAGAAGAATTGTCATATGCATTCATTAGTATTTCTTTTAATATGGAAGGAAGGAAAACATATAAGCTGGCAAATCCAAGTATGGGTGACTTTCTTAGATTAAAAGCTAGACAGAGTAAAAATACGATAAAAGAATATATTAAAAAAATGAACTCGGTAGAAGGAATATACGATTTATTACAAATATTTTTAGACGATATTGAAATGCAAGGGCTTATTAAGCAAAGAGTAGAAGAAATAATAGAGCAGAATAAAAATTTAGATTATTTTGATAAACGATTGATAAGCTATATTTTAGATGGGGATATAACAAAAAAAACAAAAAGCCTTAATTAGAGAAATGGTAGATGAGGCTTACACAAAACTTGAGAGGAAGGATACTGAATTTATTTTAGACATACTAGAACATAAGCGCGAAACATCATATATGTATAAATACATGCTACAAAACTTCAAGGAATATGAAATAGAAAATATAGATACTAGATTCAGGATACTACCTAATTTAGCACATATTTTTGATTGGAATGTGTATTTAGGAATTTGCAAGCAAATTTTAAAGAGAAAAAACTCAAAACATGTCATGCTAATAAAAGAATATATGATAGATGAACTAATCGAGGTAGTTTCATTAGAAGCAGAAGAGCTGATGAATGATGAAATAGACGAGATTGTACAAGAATATAAACAAGGAAAAAGTATGAAAAACATATCCATGGAATTTATCGAATGGTCATTATCAAGCTTAGGAAACTTAAAAGAAATTTACACAGCTGAACAATTAGAATATATTATAGATACAATTAAAGCAAACTGTTTTACCATGATAGATGAAGCTGAAATAAAAGAATTTGCGAGCCAAGAAACACAATATGAACAAGAGGAAATCAAAGAGGATACCGAAAGTGTTGAAGAGTTATTCGAAAAAAATTTAGATAGAGAGGATATGCTACATAAGTATTTGCAAAAAAATATTATGGATGAGTATAAAACTAAAGAGTTATGGCAACAAAAGGATAAATGGTACATACAGAGTTTTTTAGAAAATAGAGAAGGATTAAAGCTATTGACAGAATTTATCAATGAAACAAAGGATAAAATTGATAATGCAGTAGTCTTTGGAGAAGCTTTAATGAAATACTTATTTGAAAAAAGTACTTACATCAAGTATAAAACAGAAATTGAGAAAATAGGATACGAAATGTTAAAGATGGAAGAAACAGAAGGTCTATCTGATAGAATAATAAATAATAACAAACAAGTAATTAATGCTTTACTAAATATAGGAATATTAATCAAAGAAAATGAAGGGATACATTTTTTAAATAGCTTTTTTGTAATTTACTTTGGCATAAATTTTATAAAAGACAAAATGAAAATAGAAAAAGTATTAGAAAAAGCATATGAATGGCAAGGTGGAGGCAAAATTATAGAAATTATCAACATGTATTCTTATACAGATTTGGAAGAATTTAACAAGGAATGTCTTATACCATATTTGAAATATTTAACACTATATGTTAGGAAGCAGGATAAATATACAATTGCTAAATCTATAATTAATAAACTAGAGCCAACAATTTATATCAATAAAATTGCGGAGTACGAAGACGGAGGCTTAATGCTTGATAATAATTTGCTAGAATATATTGGCATTAGAAGCTTTGATAATTTAATGAAGCTTTGCTATTGGAAAATAAAAAGCTTTTTAAATAAAAATTACTTGATTAAGCATTCAACAACTTACAAAATAACTTTAAGCAATATAATAAAAGATAAAGAAGCAGTTAAACAATTTAATAAAATAAAAATATGGGATTATTTAGAGAAAGTTTACAAAAAAGCAGAAGACATTCTATTAAAATTACAAGAAAATCCGTCAATGGATGCATATTGCATTATAAATAACAAAAAACAATTCAAGAAGTACTTAGATAATTGCAAAAAATAAAGAAGAGATAAATATTTACAATAAAATTTAAAATTTTATTAATTAAAATTAAACTTTTATTAATATTACTAAAATTCTACCTTTTATGTTTTATAATATAAAAAAATGGCAATAATCATAGAAAAGGTGGGAGATATTATGAAAAAAATTTTATTGAAAAAACAAGACATATATCATGAAAATTTAGATTACCCTCATTCAGAAATAATGCATAAATTAAAACTAAACTTGAAAGAATATATGGAATACTTAAAAAAATTTAGACTAGAAAAAGATTGCCTAGCATTCGGGATTTATGAAGTAGCTTACATAGAAATGGACGAGAATTTAAAAGAAATATATATAAGAGATGACGAAATAATGACAGCTTCTGGAAATAATAGTGATGGAATAATCATAACAAAAAGAAAAAAAGACATAAGTTCAGCATTGATAAACAAAATTGCATAAAAACAAAAAGTAATAGTGTTAAAAAACTATTGCTTTTTTTCGCTCTATCTTGAAATTTTTAAGCTTTCGTTATATAATAAAGAAATATTAAAATGAGGAGGCTTAAAGTTTATGGAGGTTACAGAAACAGAATTACTTCACATTGCAAATCTTGCAGATTTAACAATAAAGGAGGAAGAAATTGATAATTACTTATCCAACCTAAAGGATATATTAAATTTCGCAAATGTGGTAAATAAAGCACCTGTTGATAATTTAAAAGAAACTATTGGTTCAAATAAAAACTGTAATGTATTTAGAAAAGATGAAATAGTAGAATTTAAAGACCAAGAGGCTTTATTAGAAAATGCACCTGAAAAGGAGCAAAATATGTTTAAAATACCTAAAGTGCTTTAGAAAAGGGAGGATAATAATGAATATCACTGAATTAACAGTACATGAACTAAAAGAGAAATTAGATAAAAAAGAACTTACAGTAGAAGAAATTACAAAAGCTTACATAGATAGAATAAATGAAAAGGAAAAAGATATTGGAGCCTTTGTAACAATATTGCCAGATGAAGCAATAGAAAAGGCAAAAAAAATAGATGAAGAAAGAAAAAAAGGACAAGCAAGTTCACAATATGCAGGGATTCCAGTAGGCTTAAAAGACAATATGTGCACAAGGGGTGTAAAAACTACTTGTAGCTCTAAAATGCTAGAAAACTTTATTTCTCCATATGATGGAACGGTTGTAGATAAATTAATAAATATAAATAATATGATAAATTTAGGAAAGTTAAACATGGACGAATTTGCTATGGGAAGTTCAACAGAAACATCATATTTCAAAAAAACAAAAAATCCATGGGATTTAAACTGTGTTCCAGGTGGCTCGTCAGGTGGATCAGCGGCAGCGGTTGCAGCTGATATGGCTCCTTGGGCGCTAGGCTCAGATACACGGACGGAAGTATTCGTCAGCCAGCATCACTTTGCCGGAGTAGTAGGGCTAAAACCAACATATGGACTGGTTTCAAGATATGGATTAGTCGCATTCGCATCTTCACTTGACCAGATAGGTCCAATTACAAAAGATGTAGAAGATGCAGCAATATTATTATCACTAATCGCAGGTAAGGATGATAGAGATACAACCTCAATTGATATACCTAAAAAAGATTATACTAAGCACTTGAAAAATGATATCAAGGGTTTAAAAATAGGAGTACCAAAAGAATTTTTTGGAGAAGGAATAAATGAGGAAGTAAAAACAGCTTTGGAGGAAACAATAAAAACATATAAAGAACTTGGTGCAGAAATTATTGACATATCATTAGATGTAGCACAATACGCACTTGCTGCTTATTATATAATTGCATGTGCAGAGGCAAGCTCAAATCTTGGAAGATTTGACGGAATTAGATATGGATACAGAGCAAAAGAATTTTCTAATTTAAAGGAATTATATAAAAATTCAAGAAGCGAGGGCTTTGGTGCAGAGGTAAAAAGAAGAATTATTCTTGGAACATATGTATTGAGCTCAGGTTACTATGATGCATATTATAAAAAGGCACAAAAAGTAAGAACATTAGTACAAAATGAATTTGCAGAAAGGTTTAAACAAGTAGATATGCTTCTTACACCGACATCTCCAGTTACAGCTTTTAAATTTGGAGAAAAATCAGAAAATCCACTAGAAATGTACTTATCAGATATTTGTACAGTATCAGTAAATATTGCAGGACTTCCTCGGAATATCTGTGCCATGCCGGAGTTGATAAAAATGGATTACCAATTGGTATGCAGCTTATCGGAAATTATTTTGAAGAGGATAGAATTTTAAATGCAGCTTATCAATATGAGCAAAAAGTAAAGTTTAGACAAAATCATAAACCTACATTTAAAGGAGGAAACTAAAATGGCAAAAGAAGATTATGAAGTTGTAATCCGGACTTGAAGTACACGCAGAATTATCTACGAAAACAAAAATATTTTGCTCATGCCCTAGTGAATTTGGTGGAGCACCAAATACTCATTGCTGTCCAGTATGTACAGCAATGCCAGGTGCATTACCAGTTTTAAATGAAAAAGTTGTGGAATACGCAGTAAAAGCAGGTCTTGCAATGAATTGTGAAATATCAAAGGATAGTAAAAATGATAGAAAAAACTATTTCTATCCAGATACACCAAGAGCATATCAAATATCACAATATGATAAGCCATTATGTGAAAATGGCTTTGTAGAAATAGATGTGGGAGAAGAAAAGAAGAAGATTGGAATTACAAGAATACATATAGAGGATGATGCAGGAAAACTAAATCATGATGATTATGGAAGAGGAAGCCTAGTGGATTTAAATAGAGCAGGAGTTCCCTTGATAGAGATTGTTTCAGAGCCAGATCTTAGAGGAATAGAAGAAGCAGATAAATATTTGAGAAAATTAAAATCAATACTTGAATATATTGAAGTTTCGGATTGTAAAATGCAAGAAGGTTCACTGAGGGCAGATGTAAACGTTTCTATTAGAAAAAAAGGCGCTAAAGAATATGGAACTAGAACAGAAATGAAAAATATGAACTCTTTTAAATCAATTTCAAGAGGAATAGCATATGAAATAGATAGGCAAATTGAAGTACTTGAAGGCGGAGGAAAAATATATCAAGAAACTTTAAGATGGGATGAGCTTTCAGGAAAAACATTTTCAATGAGAGATAAAGAAGATGCAGAGGATTACAGATATTTTCCAGAACCAGATTTAGTAGCAATTAGACTTTCAGATGAATACATACAAAGCATAAAGAGCAATTTACCAGAGTTACCTGAGAGCAGAAGGGAAAGATATTTGAGAGAATATGGCTTGACAGAAAAAGGAGCAAACATACTTACAAGTTCAAAATATTTATCAGACTTTTTTGAAGCTTCAGTTAAAATTTGTAATAATCCAAAAGCTATATGTAATTGGCTTATGTCAGATGTTGCAAGGATTTTAAATGAAAAGGAGATTGAACCAGAGGAAATTCCATTTAAGCCAGAGCATCTTGCAGAACTAATAAATCTTATTGAAAAAGGTACAATAAGCACAAAAATTGCAAAAGACGTACTTGATAAAATGTTTGAAGGTCCAGAAAAACCAAGTAAAATAATTGAAGACAATGGTTGGATACAAATATCAGATGAAGGTGCAATAAAAACAATTGTAGAAAAGATATTAGATTTAAATCCACAATCAATAGAGGATTTTAAGAATGGAAAAGATAAAGCATTAGGATTTTTGGTAGGTCAAGCAATGAAGGAAACAAAAGGAAAAGCAAACCCTCAAATGTTAAATCAAATGTTTAAGGATGCAATTCTTAAATAGAATACTATGCATATATATGAATTAAAGACTAAAGTAAAATTCGGAGGAAAGTCATGAATAAAAAACTAAATGAATTCAATGAATATTTAGTAGGAAGAAAGGTTGCAATAATTGGACTTGGCGTTAGCAATATGCCACTTTTAAAATATATGAATAAAAAAGGTGCAGAAGTAACAGTTTTTGACGACAGAGAAATAACAGAGATTCCAAAAGAAGCAATGGAGGAGGTAATGAGATATGACCTGCCACATTTCTTTGGAAAAGAAGCTCTAAGCAATTTGAAGGGGTTTGCTATAATTTTCAGGTCACCAAGCTGCATGCCTTGGAGGAAAGAATTAGTCGAAGCAAAAGAAAAGGGTGCAATTATAACATCAGAAATTGAAATGTTAATGAAAATGTGCCCAGGAACAGTCATAGGCGTTACTGGAAGTGATGGGAAAACCACTACTACATCACTTATATATGAAATTCTAAAAAAGGCAGGCTATAACTGTTACTTAGGAGGAAATATCGGTACTCCGTTATTTACAAAATTAGGAGAAATGCGGTAAAGATGATTATATAGTATTAGAACTAAGTAGTTTTCAATTAATGAATATGATAGTAAGTCCAAAAATCTCAGTTATTACAAATATTTCACCTAACCATTTGAATATACATAAATCTTATGAGGAATATATAGAAGCAAAGAAAAACATATTTAAACATCAAGCTAAAGACGATATAGTTGTCTTGAATTATGATAATGATATAACTAGAAAGCTTGCAAAAGAAGCAGAGGGAAGAGTTATATTTTTTAGTGGAAAAACAAAACTTGATGATGGAATAATAATAGACCAAGACATGATAAAAGAATGCAATGATAGGGTTAGAAGGCATATAATAAGCACAAAGGACGTTCACTTAAGGGGTAAACACAATCATGAAAACATATGTGCAGCAATTTCTGCAACCAAAACTTTAGTAGATATAGACACACAAATTGAGGCAATAAAAGAATTTACAGGAGTAGAACATAGAATAGAATTTGTAAGAGAGATTGAAGGAGTGAAATGGTATAATGATTCAATCGGAACAAGCCCAACAAGAACAATTGCAGGGCTTAATTCCTTTGAAGAAAATATAATATTACTAGCAGGAGGATATGATAAGCATTTAGATTATGATTTACTTGCAAAACCTATTTTGGATAATGTAAGAGCATTAGTGTTAATGGGGCAAACAGCAGGAAAAATATTTGATGCAGTTAAAGCAGAGGGTGAAAGACAGGGAAAACAAATAGATACATATATGTGTGAAGATTTAGCATCCTCTATAAAAATGGCAAAAAAGATTGCAGAAAGGGGAGAGGTAGTGTTATTTTCTCCGGCAAGTGCAAGCTTTGATATGTTTAAAAACTTCGAAGAGAGAGGCAAAAAATTCAAAGAATTGGTAAATGAAATATAAGAACAAAGAACAAGTCTCCTGAATATATATACTTATAGTTATACTTTACAATTGCTTAAAAAATCTCTACACCAGCCGTTTGGAAGTAATATATTTATTTTTGATAATGGACGCGCAGGGAAGCTCCCCGAGTAGGAATGACCCTAGGCGAATGGGGCGCGAAGACGCCCCAGCAAGGGAATTATCAAAAATAAATATATTACTTCCAAAGGTAGGCGGAAATTAAAGCAGTAAATATAACTATAAGTATATATAAGGAGGCTTTTATGTATAATAGTATTGATGAATATATGCAAAGTGTACTTGGAATGAATATGCCAAATACATATATGCCAAATGGCAATAATTACTATGATGCGAGAGTGCAAGAACCAGTAATGCAAGAACCCAATAGACTTTATCCAGAAATTTATGGAATAGTGTATCCCGTGGTTCAAAAAGTATGTAGCAGAAGAAATACCTTTCAAATAACAGAGGAACTGATAAATGAAATGGTAGAAGAGGTATATAATGTAGTAGAACCAAGGGAAGAAGGGCCAGATACTAGAGAGCAAGCTGCTAATTTAAAAAATGGTGACGTAAAAAATCCAAGAGCAAAAGAGGCTAGAGAGACAAGAAGACCAAACAATAATCTGATGAGAGATTTAATAAGAATATTGATTTTAAGAGAACTATTACAAGGAGGATGGCAAGGAAATAGGCCAAGGCCACCAATGCCAGGACCAGGAGGGCCACGGACGGACCACGGTATGCCAGGACCTCGGACCAAGACCACCAATGCGACCTGGATATATGGGGATGTATTAAAAAATATAGTAGCTCTTTGAAGTAGAGTATTATTTTGGTGGACATAAAATTTGCAAATATATAGAAAATATGTTATAATTATGTTAATATGCCTAAATGGCGTTTATATAGATGTTCCTAAAAATCTTACTAAAAGGAGAAAAGTGTTATGCTGGAAGCAAAGATTATCACAGCACTGGTTTCAATAATTTCATTCTTTATTGCAAACAAACTCCATTATGGATACAACAGGGGACTACGGCTGATGTCAAACACGGTGTTTGATGTGATTGGGTGGATTTTCGGAATTGCATTTGTAGCGGTCATGTTTTACAGTGGACTTACGCTGTACACAGCTCCAAGGAGTCTATTGTTCATTTCAAGCTGTGTGTACATACGGAACAAAAAGAAGAAGAAGTTTTGTACACCATCGTGGAAACTGTTTCATGTCACTGCAATCGCATATAGCACTCTGGGTCTGGCTGGTTTCATACTTGACACGATTGGTGCTACATCAATTGCAGAGCTGAGTATGAAGACCATTACTATATCCGGAGTAGCATTGTTAATTGGAAGCCTATTCCTGATATTCATTGTACATGTCTTTTTTTCCGAGTACCCAGGTAGATACAGACGCTCACATTATTACTATTGAGGAAATGGAGGTACAATGCATAACACAAGTAGGAGCCTATTATAGGCAGCCTCCCTAGAAGCCTAGTTCAAATGCGAGCTAGGTTTTTAGGTTTTTATAGGTTTAAAATAGATATGTCACATGTAAATTGAAAAATAAATATTGAAAGAGAGTACCAAAAATGATATTGTTTAAATAACCACAAA